>DASXYW010000043.1:0-1615 GCA_036502265.1 Steroidobacteraceae bacterium
AGATTGCTGACCAGCTGCTGTGCCTGGCTCAGGAAGGCCTGCCGCGAGGCCGATGCGGTCGGCGAGTTGGCCACCGTCTGCAGTGCGCTCACCAGGCTCTGCAGCTGCGTCGACAGTCCGTTGGTGGTGCTGCCGAGCAGATTATCGATCCGCGCAGCCTGGCTGGAAAAACTGTTGAGCTGGTTGTAGGCACTGGTGGCCGACACCACCTGCGAGGCAACCGTCTGATTGAAAATGCGCTGCACGCTATTGACCGCAACGCCATTGCCGATCGAGAGCGCTCCGATCGGAGGGCCGGGCACACTGACCAGATTGACGCTCTCGCGGCTGTAGCCAGCCGTGGAGGCGTTGGCGATGTTGTTGCTGGTGGTGTCGAGTTCCTGCTGGAATGCCAGCAGGCCCGAGACGCTCGTATTCAGCATGTCGGACATGATGGCTCCTCGGCGTCTGCCTGCCGGCATTTATCGGCGCGCGCGCTCACGACTTGAGCGCCGCCGCGCGCAGCTGCCGCAGTGTCGCCACCGTGGCGACCAGCTTGTTGGCGTAGTCCGGGTCGGTTGCATAGCCGCCGCGCTGCAATCCGTGGGCGAATGCCTGCACATCGGTGCCGGTGCCCAGCGCCGCGGCGTAACGCGGATCGCGACGGAGCAATGACACATAATCGCCGACGCTCTGCGCGGCGTTGTCGTAGCTGCGAAAGTCAGCGTTGGTGGTTTGCGCCAGGCCGTGCACGTACTCGGTGGTCGCGGAAGTCACGGCCGAGCCCTGCCAGGCGCCACCGGCTTTGACGCCGAAAAGATTCGCACTGGCATGACCGCTGGGGTCGGTCGGCTGGCTCTTACCCCAACCGGTCTCGAGTGCCGCCTGGGCAATCAGCGTATCGGGAGCCACGCCCAGCTGCGCCCCGGCACGTTGCGCCAGCGGTTCGAGCGCGCGCACGAAGCTGGCCTTTAGGGTGCTTGAAACCGGTGCGGCCGCGGCACTGCCGATCGCCGGCGTGCTGCCGGCTGCGCTCGGGGCGTGCGCAGCCTGGGAGCGCGTGAGCTGCTGCATCAGCATATCGGCCAGGCCAATTCCCTTGCCGTGAGCCATCTGCAGCGCGATCTGCTGGTCGTACATGTCCTGATAGGTCTTGGTCTCCTCGCTATCGCCCAGTCCTTGAGCCAGCGAGCCATCGCGCATCGACTTCAGCATCATCGCGGTGAACAATGCCTCGAACTGGCGCGCCGCCTCGCGCAGCGCCGCCGGGTCCTGCCGACCGGCGGACGCGCGCAGGCGTTCCAGGCCCTGGAAGTCGGCATAGAAACTGGGTGAGATGCCGGGGGCGCTCATGCGCTGACTAGATCACGATCAGCTGCGCGCGCAGCGCGCCGGCTTCCTTCAACGCCTCGAGAATGGCCACCAGGTCGCCCGGGGCCGCACCGACCTGATTTACGGCGCGCACGATCTCGTCGAGGTTGACGCCGGCATTGAACACGAACATGCGCGCTTCAGTCTGAGTGACAGAAATATCGGAGCGTGGCGTCACCTGGGTGGTGCCACCCCGGCTGAAGGCAGTCGGCTGACTGACGTCCTGGCGCTCGGTGATGGTGACTGAAAGCGAACCATGCGCGAC
>DASXYW010000044.1:0-9761 GCA_036502265.1 Steroidobacteraceae bacterium
AACCGGCTCCGGCGGCGGCCTGAGTCGCCCCGTAACGTCAAGGCAAGCGCATGGCCCGCCGGTCCTACCAGGTTCGCAAGCTGCTGCGGCACAACCGCAAGCCGGCGGAACTGCTGCTCGTGCCGATGATCGACATATTCACGGTGCTGGTGACCTTCTTGCTCATGACCGCGGTGTTCTCACGCACCGTGATCCTGGAGCTGAAACTGCCGCCGTCCAACGCCGAGTTCACGCCACCGCCGCCCGGCCTGCAACTCGAGGTGGTCGTGCGCAAGAACGCACTGGTGGTCGACGATCGCAATTCCGGCCCGCTGGCCACGTTCCCCAACATTGCCGCCGGCTATGACTACGACGCACTTTCGAAATACCTGCAGCAGGTCAAGGCCAAGTTTCCGGACAAGACCGATGCCACCGTGCTGCTCGAGCCGGACATTCCCTATGACGTCGTGGTGCAGGTGATGGACCGCACGCGCGTGCTCGAAGTCAACGCCGGGCTCGACATAGTTCAATACGAGCTGTTTCCAGACGTCTCGCTTGGGGACGCTCCGGCAGCCGGCGAGCCGGGGGGCAACGGCGCTGCAGCGCCGACGCCGGTGGCACCCGCGTCCACTGGCAAATCCTGAGGGCAGCGACACCATGAGCATGTCCCGCCGAGCCCGCTTCATGCTGCAGCATCAGCTGCGGCATCGAGTCGAGGGTCAGCTGAATCTGATTCCGATGATCGACATCCTGTCGGTCATGGTGTCCTTCCTGCTGGTCTATTCGACCAACGTCGAAGTCGTACAGAACTCCAAGGGCATCGAGATACCGCAATCCATTTCCGAGCGCCAGCCGCGCGTCACCGTGGTCGTCATGCTGACCAAGGATGACATGTTCGTGCAGGGTGAGAGGATCGCCTCGGTGGCCGACATCCAGGCCACGCAGGGCGATATCGTCGAACCGCTGCGAGCCGCCCTGAAACGTCCGATGCTCATCGGGCAGCAGGTCTCGGAGCAGGACCTTGCTGACCGCGAGATCACGGTCATGGGTGACAAGTCGTTGCCCTACGAGGTACTCAAGAAGGTCATGCGCACCTGCACCGACGCGGACTACGGGCGCATCTCGCTGGCGGTGCTGCAGAAGGACAAGCCTGTGCCGTCGGGCGCGGTCAGCGGGTCGTAGCGGAGAGACGCATGCAGCTGACCGAGTACTATCGCGAATACACGCTGGCCTGGGAACTCGACCCTGAGGAGCGCCGCCGGTTCTGGCGCCTCATGGGCGGCGGCCTGCTGCTGGTACTCGTGCTCGGCGTGATTCTGCCGCTGATTCATCTGCCCAAGGAAACTGCGGCAACCGAACAGGTACCCGAACGGCTGGCTCGCCTGATGGTGGAGGAGAAGCCAAAGCCGCCGCCTGCACCGCCCGTGGAACAGCCAAAACCGAAGCCGGAGACCAAGCCGGTCGAAGTGCCCAAGCCGGTGGACAAGATGGCCCAGGCGCGCAAGAAGGCGCAGCAGTCGGGCCTGCTCAAATTCAAGGATGAACTGGCCGACCTGCGGCAGAACGTGGACCTGACGCCGCTGGGCCAGACGAAGAATCTGCAGGGCGCGGTCGGCCAGGACAGCCATGCCGAACGCTCCCTGATCGCCTCCAAGGTGGGCTCGGGCTCGGCCGGCATCACCACCGCCAATGCCAGCCGTGGCTTCGGCACCGGCGCCGGCTCGCTGACCGGAAACAGCACGACCGCAGTCAGCTCGCGTATCGCGGCCGCCGGCACGGGTGGCAACGTCGCCAAGGGCGGCAGTGGCAAGCCCTCGCGCAGCGAGGAGGAGATCGCGCTGGTGTTCGACGCCAACAAGGGCGCGATCTACGCTCTGTATGGCCGCGCGCTGCGCGATCAGGCCGATCTGCAGGGCAAACTGGTGCTGGAGTTCACGATCTCGCCCGCGGGCGAGGTGACCGAGTGTCACGTGGTGTCGAGCGAGTTGCACGATCCCGATCTTGAGAAGAAGATCGTGGCGCGCGTGAAGCTGTTCCGTTTCGCCGCCAAGGACGTGGCCACGATCACCACCACCAAGCCGATCGAATTCGTACCCACGGCCTGACGCCGTCATGAACCTGCAATCCGAGATCGAATATTTCAGCGACCTGGACCCCGTGGATCAGGCACGTCTGCTGGCCGTGTTCCTGCATGAACTGACCGTCGAGGCGCGCAGCACCTACGGCGCCACGGCGGAGGAAGTACACGATGGAGCGCGCCTGCGCTTCGTCAACGAAATCGTCTGCCGGCTGGCCCGCTTCATCGAACAGCTGCTGGCCGACGATGCGACGCGTCCCACGGACGACGTGGTGATGCGAATGCTGCTGTCAACGCGCGCGGATCGGGATGCCGAACGCCTGATCATGAATGCCTACCGGCGCGCGATGCATGGCTTCGATCGCTACGATGCCACGGTGACCATGGACAAGTAAGGGCGCCACGCCGTAACGTCGCGGCGTGCCCGTCGCATCCCTCGGCCAGGTCCTGATTCTGCTGACGGCCTCGGTGCTGCTGGTGACCGCCGGCAGACGAATCGGGCTGCCACCGCTGCTGGGATACGTCATCGTCGGCGTCCTGCTCGGGCCGTTCGCGTTCGCGGTCGTGCCGAACGGCCCGCAAACGCATGCCATGGCCGAGATCGGCGTGGTGTTCCTGTTGTTCACGCTCGGGCTCGAATTCTCGTTCCCGCGCATGATCGCCATGCGCCGCGAAGTATTCGGACTCGGCAGCGTGCAGACGCTCGTAGTCGGCGGCAGCGGCGCTGTGGTGGCGCATTTTGCCGGCTCGAGCTGGGCCAGTGCCGCGGTACTTGGTGGTGCGCTGTCGATGTGTTCCACGGCCATCGTCCTGCGGCAGCTCGGCGATCAGGACGAACTCAACCGCACGCATGGCCGCCTGTCGTTCGCGGTGCTGCTGTTCCAGGATCTGGCCTTCGTACCGCTGCTGGCGCTGGCCAGCGTCCTGGCGGCAGGCGGCGAGAGCTTCTCGACCGCCGAAGTTTCGGAGCTGCTGGTGTTCGGCGCCATCGCGGTGGCGGCCGTACTGGCCATCGGCCGGTGGGTGCTCCGGCCGCTGCTGTACGTGATCGCCCACAGTCGCCTGCGTGAGGTGTTTACGCTGGCCGCGCTGCTGGTGGTGCTCATGTCCGCCTGGATCACGCAGCGGCTGGGACTGTCAATGGCCCTCGGCGCCTTCCTGGCCGGCATGATGTTCGCCGAAACCGAGTATCGCCATCAGATCGAGGCCGTCATCCGGCCGTTCCGCGAGCTGCTGCTGGGACTGTTCTTCATCTCGGTCGGCATGCTGCTGAACCTGCAGATCCTGTACGCCGAATTCGCCTCGATCTTCGGCCTGCTGGTGCTCATGGTGTGCGCCAAGACATTGCTGTCGGCGATTTCGACCCGCTTCTTCGTGCCGAGCAATTTCAAGGCGCTGCGCACCGGCCTGGTGCTGGCGGGTGGCGGCGAGTTCGGCGTGGCGCTGCTGAGCCTGCTGGCGCTCGGCCACGATCTGCCGGCGCGCGCTGCGCAGCCGCTGCTGGCCACGGTCGTGCTGGGCATGATCGTGAGCCCGCTGATGATCCGCTACAACCGCCGCATAGCGCGCTTCCTGCTGCGCGAGACACCGCCCTCGCGGGCCAGCGTGCAACGCGATGATGCGGCCGCGACCGAGCTGGCGCGCCGCGAACACGTCGTGCTGTGCGGCTTCGGGCGGGTGGGGCGCAATCTCGCCCGCGTGCTGATTTCACAGGGTTTCGAGTACCTGGGCGTGGATATCGACCCTGCCAACGTCCGTATTGCCCGCCAGGCTGGCGAGCCAGTCATCTGGGGCGACAGCGCCGATGAGGATCTGCTGCGCGGTGTCGGAATGGATCGGACCTCGGTGGTCATCGTCACGTTCGCCGATCCGGCTGTCGCGGTCGGTGTCGTGCAGGCCGTGCGCCGGCTGCGCAGCGACGTGCCCATCCTGGTGCGCACACAGGATGATGCGCGCCTGGCCGAACTGTCCGCCGCGGGCGCCACCGAGGTGGTGCCCGAAACCTTCGAAGCCAGCCTGACTTTGGTCGCGCAGGCGCTGACGCTGCTGCAGCTGCCCGCGCCGCAGGTCACGCTGGTTGTCAATGGGCTGCGGACGCAACGCTACGCGACCTTGCGCACCGCATCCGACTTCAAGAGCCTCGAGCCGGCCGGCGATGCGGCCGAACTGCTGCACTCGGTCGTGCTGCCGCCGCGCGCCTGGGCCGTGGGCCGGCGGCTCGAGGAGGTGCGCGGCCGGAGCGTCGAAGTGGCTTTTACGGCCATCCGGCGCCAGGGCATCACCGGGCGCGAGCCGGCCGGAAGCACCGAGCTGCGGGAAGGCGACGAGGTGGTCATATACGGCCGCCCGGCCGAAATCGAGCACGCCGAGGCGGTTTTGCTGGCCGGCTAACGGCTTAGAATGCGGCCCCCATGAATCGCGAAAACATCACCTTCCCCGCTCGCCACACACCGCTGCGCGAGGACATCCACGCGCTCGGCGAGCTCATGGGCGAGGTACTGCGCGAGCAGGGGGGCGAGGAGCTGTTGGCGCTCGTGGACCAGGACCGACTGACCGCCATCCGCTGGCGCAGCGGCACCGCGGGTGCCGGCGAGGCCCTGGCCGTGCGCGTGCGGGGACGCCCGCCGCGGCTGGCGCGTGAGCTGGTGCGCGCGTTCGCTTCGTATTTTCAGCTCGTCAACGTGGCCGAGAAGGTGCACCGCATCCGTCGGCGGCGCGAGTATTTCCAGCAGGACGGGGACCGTCCGCAACCGGGCGGGGTCGAGGACACGCTTTCCGAACTGAAGGCGGCCGGTTTGAGCCTGGAGGAGGTGCTGGCCCTGCTGGCACAGCTGTCGATCGAACCGGTGCTGCTGGCACATCCCCTGGAGTCGACACGGCGCACGACCCTGCGCCGACAACAGCGCCTGGCCGCGCTGATGATCGAACGCAGCAGCGCGACGCTGGCGCCGCAGGAACGGCGCACGCTGCTGCAGCGCATCCGGACCGAGGTCAGCACCGACTGGCAGACGGAGGAGCATCCGCGCGACCGGCTGACGGTGGCCGACGAGCGCGAGCACGCCATCTTCTATCTGGGCGAGATCCTCTACCGCATCGTGCCGGCCTTCTACCAGGAGATCGCCGCGGCTCTGGCGAAGCTGTACGGCGCCTCGCCGGAGACGCTGGAACTGCCGGTGATCGTACGCTTCGGCACCTGGGTGGGCGGCGACATGGTCGCCTCGGGCGACGTGCACGCCAAGAGCATTCGCGAGACCCTGGCGCGATCGCAGCAGAGCATTCTCAATAATTACCACGTGGACTGTCAGCAGCTGGCGCAGCTGCTGTCGCAGAGCGAACGCCGCGTCGGCGTGTCGACCGCGGTCGTGCACCGGATCGAGGAATACCGCACGTTGGTGCCCGGCGCGCCCGGAATTGCGCCGGCGCGTCACGATCGCATGCCCTATCGCGTGCTGCTCGGCCAGATTGCCGAGCGCCTGCATGCCACGCATGACGGCCGTGCCAGCGGCTACCAGCAACCAGCCCAGTTCCGCGCCGACATCGACCTGATCGCCAAGAGCCTGCTGGCCAACCGCGGGGTGCACGCCGGTTATTTCGCGGTGCGCCGGCTGCTGTCGCGCATCGATACGTTCGGCTTTCACCTGGCGACTCTCGATCTGCGCGCCAGCGCTTCGGTGCACCACACGGTGCTGGCGCAGGGACTGGACGATCCGGCCTGGGGTCAGCGCAGTCCGCTGGAGCGGCATGCGCGCCTGGTCGAGATCCTCGAACGCGACATCGGGCCCAGCGGCGGATTCGACGCCCTGGGCAAGCGCACGCTGGCCGTGTTCGACGCCATTCTGCAGAGCCGCCACCGTTATGGCGCGGACTCGGTGGGGCTGTACATCGTGGCAGGGGCTGCCGCAGCCGACGACGTGCTGGCACCGCTGGTGCTCGCGCGCTGGGCGGACGCCTATAACAAGAGCAGTGGCGAGGTGGCCCTGGACGTCGCTCCCGAGTTCGACGGAGTCGACACGCTCGAGCGCTGCGGCGCCATCATGCGCGAACTGCTGGAGGATAGCGTCTACAAGCGGCATCTCGAGGCACGCGGCCGGCTGCAGACCGTGCTGATCGGTTACTCCGGCAGTGGCCAGGAGAGCGGCATGGTTGCCTCGCGATTTGCCGCCTACCGTGCGCAGCGGCACCTGACCGAGGCGCTGCGGCAGGCGCACAAGGAACACGTACTCTTTTATAGCCGCGGCGGCAGTGTGCCGCGCGGCGGCGGACGCATCGATGCGCTGCTGCGGGCTGCGCCGGCGGAATCCGTCAGCGGCGTACTGCGTTTTACGGAGCAGGGGGAGGGCATCAGCCAGAACTACGGTTTGCGCCCCAATGCGATGCGCTCACTCGAGCGGGCGATGAGCACGCTGGCGATGGCGACGCTGGCAGTCAAGCGCGGCGTCGCGGTGCGCGAGGGCAGCGCGCTCGCCGAATGCGTCGGGCTGGTTGCCGGGCACAGCGCCCAGGCGTGGCGGAGCCTGGTGTACGAGACACCGCAGTTCAACGATTTCTTTCGTGCGGCGACCCCGATCGACGTGGTCGAACGCATGCTGATTGGCGCCAGCCAACCGCTGCGGGCCGATCAGTGCGGCATCGAGGCGGTGCGGCCGGCTGCCTGGGTGTTTGCCTGGGCACAGTCCCGTCACATGATCCCGGGCTGGTACGGTGCCGGCGCCGGGCTGGAGTGCGCCCGCAGCGAGCGTGGCATCGAACTGCTGCGTCGCTGTTACCAGGGCTGGCCGTTCTTTCGAACGCTCATCGATGACATCGAGGCCATGCTGTCGCGGGCCGACCCGGCCGTGGCCGCTCATTACGAAAGGCTGGTCGGCCCGGAGCTGCGCCAGTTTGGCGCGCTGATTCGCCAGGAATACGAGCGTACCAGCGCGCTGGTGCTGGAGATCAAGCAAAGCGCGGTGCTGCTCGACACCGACCAGACCCTGCAGCGGAACATCGCACTGCGTAACCCCTATGTCGATCCCATGAATTTCATGCAGGTGGACCTGCTCGAACGCTGGCGGGCCAGTGGCCGGCAGAACCGCGAGCTGTTCGAAGCCCTGCAGGCGAGCGTCAGCGGCATTGCGCGCGGCCTGCAGAGCCTTGGTTGAACATCGGGGTTGCCCGAACCTTTCCCTCGGCCCCGCCTGTCGGGATAATACTTCAGCACTCCGGCGCGGATTCCTACACGCGTAGGGCGGGCGCGGCCTTAATTTTGGCCGCTTATATCCCACTTCGATGACCGGGAGGTCCAGGGCATGTCGAGCGCAACCGGACTCAGGGCGGCTGGCGTGGAGAAAGCAGCGCTGAACGGAGCCCTGGAAGCGCCGCGCATACGGATCGAGCATGTCAGCCCCAGCGTCGACCATGGAGCCCTGCCGGCCAAGGGCCTGGTGGGCCAGGCGATCACGGTCGAGGCCGACATCTATATGGATGGGCACGACCAGGTGGCGGCGCGCCTCATCTGGCGAGGTCCCGGCTCCCTCGAGGAACACTCGGTACCCATGCAGCCGCTGGGCAACGACCGCTGGCGCGCCGAGTTCACGCCTGGGCGCAGCGGCCGGCATCGCTTCAATGTCGAGGCCTGGTTCGACGAGTGGGGCAGCTACCAGCGCGATCTGGAAAAGAAGCGGCTAGCGGGCGTGCCCGAGGCGGTAGACATCGAGGAAGGCCGGCGCCGGCTGGTGGCTGCCACCGAGCGCGCGCCGGCGCGCGCTCGCGAGTCCATGCCCGAGGCCGCGCCTTTCCTTGCGCGGCTGGAGCAGGCCGAGCAGGCGTCTGCGGTCGAACTGCTGCTGTCGGAGCAGGCAACCTTGCTGATGACGCAGATTGAGCCGCGTTCGTTCGTGACCCACCTGCCGCTGGACCTAATCATGGATGTCGAGCGGATTGCGGCCGGATTCGCTTCGTGGTACGAGCTGTTCCCTCGCTCGCAGTCGCCGCTGCCGGGCCGGCATGGCAGCTTCGACGATGTGATCGCGCGCCTGCCGGCGATTCGCGCCATGGGCTTCGACGTCCTGTACATGACACCGATCCACCCGATCGGCCGCAGCCACCGCAAGGGCCGCAATAACTCGCTGGAGGCGGCCCCCGACGATCCAGGCAGTCCCTACGCCATTGGCTCCGCCGAAGGTGGCCACACGGCGCTGCATTCCCAGCTCGGCGACATGGCCGCGTTCCGGCGCCTGGTCGCCGCCGCCAAAGAGCAGGGTATGGAGATCGCGCTGGACTTCGCCATCCAGTGCTCGCGCGACCATCCCTGGCTGACCGAGCACCCGGAGTGGTTTTCCTGGCGAGCCGACGGGTCAGTCCGTTATGCGGAGAACCCGCCCAAGAAGTACCAGGACATCGTAAACGTCGATTTTTATGCCGAGCGGGCCCGCCCGGGGCTGTGGGTGGCGCTGCGCGACGTGCTGCTGTACTGGATCGATGCCGGCGTCAGGACCTTCCGGGTCGACAATCCGCACACCAAGCCGCTGCCGTTCTGGCGCTGGCTGATCGCCGACATCCGCTCGCGCCATCCGGACGTCGTCTTTCTGTCTGAAGCCTTCACGCGTCCCTCGCTCATGTATCGGCTCGCCAAGCTGGGCTTTACGCAGAGCTATACCTACTTCATCTGGCGCAACAGCAAGCGCGAGCTGAGCGAATACTTCACCGAACTGGCGGACGGTGAACCGAGGGATTTTTTCCGGCCCAACCTGTTCGTCAACACCCCCGACATCAATCCGCTGTTCCTGCAGACCTCGGGCCGGCCAGGCTTCCTGATCCGGGCCGCGCTGGCTGCCACGCTTTCGGGCCTGTGGGGGCTCTACAGCGGCTTCGAGCTGTGCGAGTCCGCGCCGCTGCCCGGCCGCGAGGAGTACCTGGACTCGGAGAAATATGAGCTGCGCCAGCGCGATTGGCAGGCGCCCGGCAACATCATCGCCGAGATCACCCAGCTCAACCGCATCCGCCACGAGAATCGGGCGCTGCAGTCGCACCGCGGACTGCGCTTCTACAGTGCCGTCAACGAGCAAGTGCTCTGGTTCGGCAAGTTCACGCCCGACCTGGACAATTTCATCCTGGTAGCGGTCAGCCTGGATCCGCACAACGTGCAGGAGACACAGCTCGAAGTGCCGCTGTGGGAGTTCGGGCTGAACGATAATGGAGTGTTTGCGGTCGAGGAACTCATGCGCGGTGTTCAGTTCAAATGGTACGGCAAGATCCAGCAGTGGCGCTTTGTGCCCTGGGAGCTGCCGTTCGCCATCTTCCGCGTTCGCCCCTGGCAAAGTCCTGCGTGAGGACCCATGGATCAGTCCTCGGTGAGCCGCAATCAGCACCGCCTGCGCCACACCCGCGCAGCGGAGGTCCACGTTCACGATCCGCTCTGGTTCAAGGACGCGGTGATCTACCAGCTGCACCTGAAATCGTTCTTCGATGCCAATAACGACGGCATAGGCGATTTCCCGGGGCTGATCGCCAAGCTCGACTACATCGCCGATCTGGGCGTCAATACCATCTGGTTGCTGCCGTTCTACCCGAGCCCGCGTCGCGACGATGGCTACGACATCGCCGACTATCGCGGCGTGCACCCTGACTACGGCTCGCTCGCCGACGCGCGCGCCTTCATCGCCGAGGCGCATGCGCGCGGGCTGCGGGTCATTACCGAGCTGGTCATCAATCACACCTCCGACCA
>DASXYW010000045.1:0-26760 GCA_036502265.1 Steroidobacteraceae bacterium
GGCAAACACAACAAGCGCGTCGAGATCAGCCTGGCAAGGTGAGGCTCAGGCGGTGCGCTTCAGGTCAGCGCGCTCAGCAGAAAGGTCACGGCTATCATCAATGCCAGGAACCCCTGATATGCCACGCCGACCACCGCAAGCTTTAACAGTGTGATGCCGCGGGCCTGCTGATAGTAGCGGCGTAGCGCCCGATAGACACACCAAATGGCGTAACAGGCGGCAGCCAGGTCGCCGGCCGAGGCAATGGACTCGGACCAGGGCAGGGCGCGCGCGGCCATCGTCAGCAGCACGTCAGCGCTCATCACCAGGAACAGCGCCGCATGGATGTGCAGAAAGAACACCAGGTGTTCGACGTAGTAACGCGGTGGCCGGCGATACAGGGGCAGCATGACCAGCGCCATCAGCGGCAGGAATGCGAACATCATTTTCGGGACGTAGGAACCGAACGCACGGCCCGCGGAGCGGCCGTTATCGGCCACCTCGAGCTCGCACGCAGCCCGCAGCCGCTGCTGCAGGAATGGCCAGTGCACTTCGATGCGGGCGCATTCGGCGGGGTCGAGACCGATATCGGCCGCGGCCGGGGTGCGGGATGCATTGATGGACGCGAGCGCGAAGAATGCAATGCTGAGCGCGAGATACAGTCGCAGCGGCGATATATAGCGTGCGCGCCGGTCGGCGAAATAATCCACGGTGAGCTGTCCCGGGGACGCGAGCAGCATCGACACGGTGGTCCAAAAGCGCCCATCCACGTGCGAGATCGCGTCCCAGGCGTCGTGTAGCAGCGCGCCCAGCGAGCGGGCGCGCGGGTGCGCGTGCTGCCCGCACTGAGAACAGTATGGGCCGCTCAACGGGCCGCCACAGTTACCACAACCTATTGAATTCAAAGCACTACCTTCTCCGGTCTTTCCCGCCGGCGGTGTTCAGGTCAGGCGCAGCGCCCGCAGCACGTCGGGCACCGCACTGAGCCGCTGCAGTACCCGTCCCAGCTGCTCGCTGTCACGCACCGCCGTGCGCATCACGATGGTCGCAATGCGATCCCCCGGATCGGTGTCTGAATTCACCCCGTCGATGCTGAGGCGCTCCACCGCCATCACATCCGAAACGTCGCGCAGCAGGCCGCGTCGATCGAGTGCCTCGACCCGGATTCTGACTGGCAACAGGCTGTCGGCATGCAGATTCCACTGCGCCTGCAGCACCCGCTGGGCGTTGATGGCTTTCATGCGCAGCAGGTTGGGGCAGCGCGCGCGGTGAATGGTGACGCCGCGACCCAGCGTGGCATAGCCGGCGATCGGTTCCGGGGGCACCGGTGCGCAGCAGCGCGCCATCGTCGTGGGCAGGTCGGCCACGCCCTCGATATCCACCGGCGAGCGGGCCGTGGTGCGATCCGGACGCTTGCGTGCGATGGTGAGCGCCGGCTCCTGCGACGCGCGCAGCCGCGTGAGCGCCTGACTCAAAGCCGCCGCACTGACATCGCCGGCGCCGATCCGCCGCTGCAGATCCTCGCCGCTCTCGACGTGCAGCTCGCGCGCCAGCGGCGCGATCAGCTCGGGGCCGGCGGCGACGCGGGCCAGCTCGCGCTCCAGCGCCTCGCGGCCGAGCGCCAGATGCTGCGATTGGTCGACGCGCCGAAACCAGGCGCGCACCTTCGCGCGGCTGCGCGGCGAGGCTAGAAATCCCAGCTCCGGCACCAACCAGTCGCGACTCGGGGCCGGCTCCTTGCCGGTGATGATCTCGACCACCCCGCCGCTGGCCAGCGGCTGATTGAGAGGCACGATGCGCCCGCCGACCTTGGCGCCACGGCAGCGGTGCCCCAGGCCGGTGTGCACCTGATAGGCGAAATCCAGCGCGGTCGCGCCGCGCGGCAGGTCGACCACCTCGCCATGCGGCGTCATGGCATAGATGCGGTCAGCGAACAGCTCGTCCTTGAAACGTTCGATCAGATCGCCTTCGAACTGCTTGGCGAGGGCGGGGTCGAGCACCCGGCGCACCCACTCGATCTTGCGCTCATACTCCAGGTCACGGGCGCGGCCCTCCTTGTAGCGCCAATGCGCCGCCACGCCCAGCTCGGCATACGCGTCCATGTCGTGCGATCGGATCTGCACCTCGAGCGACTTGCCGCCCGGGCCGATCACGGCAGTGTGAATCGAGCGGTACTCGTTGTCCTTCGGTGTGGCGATGTAATCGTCGAACTCAGCCGGCAAGTAGCGCCACAACCCATGCACCACGCCGAGTGCGGCGTAGCACTGCTCGATCGATTCGACCACAATGCGCACCGCGCGCACGTCGAACAGCTGCTCGAAGCCGAGGTGCTTGCGCTGCATTTTTCGCCAGATGCTGTAGATATGCTTCGGGCGGCCGTAGACGGCGGCGTCGCCGATGCCGGCGGCGCGCAGCTCACGCTGCAGCAGCGCACACGCCGTCTCGATATAGCGCTCGCGATCGACCCGGCGCTCGGCCAGAGCGCCTGCGATGTGGTGGTAGCGCTCGGGTTCCAGATAGCGGAACGACAGGTCCTCCAGCTCCCACTTCAGACTCCACACACCGAGCCGATTGGCCAGGGGCGCCAGCACCTCGCGGGCCTCGAGTGCCAGCTGCTGCTGCATGGCGGTTGGCAGACGGCGTGCGGCGCGCAGCTGCCCGAGTTGTTCGCTCAGGTGCGCGACCACCAGGCGCGGATCGGCCGCCACTGCCAGCAGCATCTTGCGCAGCGTCTCGGCCTGCTGCGCACTCAGGCCCTGGCTCGCGGACCAGCCCGCCGGCAGGCGCAATTCGCTGAGCCGACCGAGCTCCTGGGCGATGCGTGCGACCGCGCTTCCGAGGCGCTGCTCGATGCGGCCATCCTCGCGGGCGAGGTGCACCCGATGCAGCAGCGTTCCGGCGGCCAGCTCGGCATCGCGGGTGAGCATTGCGACGGTGTGTGCGGCTTCGATTCCGGTCGCGAGTGCCGCCGGATCGGCTCCGAGCTCGGCCAGTGCAGCGCGCGCGGCCTCGAGCTGTGCGTCGATCTCGGGCGATGCGGGGGTCGCAGTTTCCATGCTGTGTGGCTGGTGGCTTCCGGCTATCATTCAAGGTATGGCTGACTACAGCAAGTGCGCTCAGGGATAGGCGTTTGTGGCGCGCTACCCGAGCAAGGCCTGGCGCACATATCGGCCGCCATCTGTGCCGGGTGCGCGGCCGCGCGCGCAGGTCAGTCTGCCGGCGCACGACTGCCGCGTGCTGGGTCTGGATCCGGGCTCGCAGCGTACCGGCTACGGCGTCATCGATTGCCACAGCGGTGCCGAGCACCACGTCGCCAGCGGCTGCGTCGATGTCACGGGCCACGACATGGTGGTACGGCTGCAGCGTATCTTCGCCGCCATCAGCGCGTTGGCCGCGCAGCATCGCCCCGATATCGTCGCCATCGAACGAGTGTTCGTGCATCGCAATCCCGACAGCGCCCTGAAACTCGGGCAGGCACGTGGCGTGGCCTTGTGCGCCGCGGCGTCGCTCGGCGCGAGCGTGCATGAATATGCCCCGCGTGCCATCAAGATGGCAGTCACCGGCTACGGTGCGGCCGCCAAGCCGCAGGTGGCGCAAATGGTGCGCACGCTGTTGCTTCTGGAGACGCGGCTGACGGCGGATGCTGCGGATGCTCTGGCCGTGGCGCTGTGTCATGCCCACAGCCGCCGGCTCGGCGCGCTCGTCGTGGTCGATGTGGCCTGAGCAGCGGATCGGCCGGCGATGATCGGAACGCTCGCGGGCGTGCTCGCCTTCAAATCTCCACCGCATCTGCTGCTGGAAGTCGGCGGGGTCGGCTACGAGCTGGAAGCCCCGATGTCTACGTTCTATACCCTGCCGCCAGTCGGCGAGCGCACGCGACTTCTGACCCACCTGGTGGTGCGCGAGGACGCGCACGTGCTGTACGGATTTGCGAGTCACGAGGAGCGCACGCTGTTCCGCAACCTGTTGAAGGTTTCCGGCGTCGGACCGCGCATCGCGTTGGCGATTCTCTCGGGGGGCACCTCGGCTACCTTTGCCCGCGCGGTGCGCGAGCACGATGCGGCCGCGCTGACGCGCATTCCCGGGGTTGGCCGAAAGATCGCCGAGCGCCTGATCGTCGAGATGCGCGATCGCATCGATGAGCCCGAGGTGACAAGCGGCCAGGCGGCGGACGCTGGCGCAGCCGCGCGCGGTGCCGAGGCCGAGGCCCACGGCGCGCTGGTGTCGCTTGGCTACAAACCGGTGGAGGCGACCCGGTTGATCAAAGGCATCGGCCTCGAGGCCGTCGATCTGTCCACCGAAGAGCTGATTCGGCGGGCGCTGCAGAGCGCAGTGCGCACATGAATGCCAGTGAGAGCGAGCGCGTGGTGAGCACTGTCAACGCTGGCGCCGATGAGGTTGTGGACGAGGCGATTCGTCCGCGCGCGCTGGCCGACTACATTGGTCAGGATCAGGTCAAGTCGCAGCTGTCGATCTTCATCGACGCGGCTCGGATGCGTGCCGAGGCGCTCGATCATGTACTGGTCTTCGGGCCGCCCGGGCTCGGTAAGACCACGCTGGCGCACATTATCGCTACCGAACTCGGCGTCTATCTGCGCCAGACCGCCGGTCCGGTGCTGGAGCGTCCGGGCGATCTGGCAGCGATCCTGACCAATCTGCAGCCGCGCGACGTGCTGTTCGTGGACGAGATCCATCGCCTGAGCCCGGTGGTCGAAGAGGTGCTGTATCCGGCGATGGAGGATTACCAGCTCGACATCATGATCGGCGAGGGCCCCGGCGCGCGCTCGATCAAGCTGAATTTGCCGCCGTTCACGCTGGTCGGCGCCACCACTCGCGCCGGTTTGCTGACCTCGCCGCTGCGCGATCGCTTCGGCATCGTACAGCGCCTTGAGTTCTACAGCGTTCCGGAAATCGAGCGCATCGTCCAGCGTTCGGCCCGCATTCTGGATGTGCCAATCGAATCGGCCGGCGCGCTGCGCATCGCACAACGGGCCCGGGGCACGCCGCGCATCGCCAATCGCCTGCTGCGCCGGGTGCGCGACTACGCCCAGGTGAAGGGTCCCGGTCGCATCGATGAGGCGGCGGCGAACGCGGCGCTGGAGTTGCTGCAAGTCGATCCGCAGGGTCTTGATGCTCTGGATCGCAAGCTGCTGCTGACGATCATGCAGAAGTTCGATGGTGGTCCAGTCGGGATCGAAAGCCTGGCGGCGGCCATCGGCGAGGAACGCGGCACGCTCGAGGACGTGATCGAGCCGTTCCTGATCCAGCAGGGCTTCATCGCCCGCACCGCCCGCGGACGCGTCGCCACGCGCTTGTGCTGGAATCACTTCGATCTGAAGGTGCCGGAGCGTGCCGCTGCCAATCTGCCGCTATTCGGCGAGGGCACTTGAAGGGTTTCGTCTGGCAGGCGCGTGTCTATTGGGAGGACACTGATGCCGGCGGAATTGTCTATTATGCAAATTACCTGAGATTTCTGGAGCGGGCGCGCACCGAGTGGCTGCGCGTGCGCGGGATCTCGCAGCTGTCGCTCGCGAGCGATCCCGGCGTGGTGTTTTCGGTCATCGCCCTGGAGGCACAGTACCTGCGCCCGGCGCGGCTCGACGACCTGCTGGTAATCAGCTGCGAGCCGGAGCGCCGGGGCGGAGCGACGATCGAGTTCGGGCAGCGCATCTGGCGCGCATCCGCCGAAGGCGATCTGCTGTTGGCGGCCTCGGTACGCGTCGCCTGCCTCGCCGCCAGGTCGCTGAAACCTCGGCGCCTGCCGCAAGTCATACTCAGGGAGCTGTCGGCGTGAGCGCACGGGCGCGTCGACCCTTCTAAAGGAGCAGCCGATGGGCGGCGAGATTTCAATTCTTCACATGGTGGTCGATGCCAGCCTGGTGGTGCAGATCGTCATCGGCATCCTGCTGGCCGCATCGCTGACCTCGTGGGCGATCATCTTCCGCAAGCGCATGGTGATCGCCCGCGCTCAGCGCGACGCCGACCGCTTCGAGAACAGCTTCTGGTCCGGCAACGACCTGAGCTCGCTGTATCGGGGCATCGAGGCGCGCGGTAACGCCACCGGCATGGAGAGCATCTTCGAGTTCGGCTTCCGTGAATTTGCGCGCCTGCGCGCACAGGGCGGAGTCGCGGCCGACATGCTGCTCGAGGGCTCGCGACGCGCGATGCGCGTTGCACAGCTCAAGGAGACCGAGCGGCTCGAGCACAGCCTGGCGACGCTGGCGACGGTCGGCTCCACCAGCCCGTACGTGGGTCTGTTCGGCACCGTGTGGGGCATCATGAACGCCTTCAGCTCGCTCGGAAACGTCCAGCAGGCAACGCTGGCCATGGTCGCACCCGGCATTTCCGAGGCTCTGGTGACCACCGCGATCGGTCTGTTTGCGGCGATTCCCGCAGTGGTTGCCTACAACCGCTATGCCGACCAGGTGAGCCGGCTCGAGTTGCGTTACGACGCGTTCATGGAGGAGTTGTCGACCATCCTGCAACGCTACGCGGGACGCGGCCCCGGAGCGGTCGCGGCTGCCGCGCCGCCGGCGACAGGGCGAGGCTGACATGGCCGCGATTAGCAAGGGCAAACGCCGGCTCATGGGCGACATCAACGTCGTGCCCTATATCGACGTGATGCTCGTACTACTGATCATATTCATGATCACCGCGCCGCTGCTGACGCAGGGTATCAAGGTCGATCTGCCCAAGGCACCGGCGGAGCCAATTCCGGTGCAGCCCAATCAGGGGCCGCTGGTGCTGTCGATCGATGCGCAGGGTCGCCTGTACCTGAATGTCGGCGCCACGCCGCGCCAGCCGATTGACGATCAGACCGTGCTGGTTCGAGCCACGGCGGCTCTGAGGCGCGCCCCCGATCGCACCGTACTGGTCAATGGCGACAAGGCGGTGAATTACGGTCGCGTGGTCGAGGCCATGGTCATTCTGCAGAAGGCTGGTGCGCACAAGGTCGGCTTCCAGACCGATCCGCTGCCCAAAGCTCCCGCGACACCATGAGCGAACGCGGACGCGATCGCACACTGTCGATCGTCCTGTCGATCCTGATCCATGCGGCGATCGTGGGCGCCCTGGTATGGGGCTGGTGGCAATATCGCCGCCCGACCGCCACGCCACCGAGTCTGGCGATCGATGCCACCGTGGTGAACAATCAACCGGCGGCCACGCCGCCGCCGCCGAGCCCACCGCCGCCGCAGCCTGTAACGCAGCCCCCTCCACCGGATCAGCAGGCCGAGCAGGAGCGTGAAGCGCAGCAGAAACGCGCCGCCCAGGAGCAGGTCGAAAAGGCGGCCGCCGAAAAAGCGGCGGCGGACAAGGCGGCGGCCGACAAAGCAGCAACAGAGAAGGCGGCCGCTGAGAAAGCTGTTGCCGATAAGGCGGCAGCCGAAAGGGCAGCCGCGGCGAAGGCCGAGGCGGAGAAGGCCGCGGCCGCCGCGGCGGCCGTAAAGGCCAAGGCCGAGGCCGATCGCAAGGCACAGGAACTGGCGCTGCAGAAGAAGGCCGAGCAGGAGCGCGCCCAGCGGGAGGCGGATCTGCGATCGCAGCTGGCCAATGAAGAACACGTCAATGCCGTGCAGTCGAGTCCGGCCAAGGCTGAATACCTGGCGCTGATCACCGCGCGCATCAACCGCGCCTGGATCCGACCGCCGAGTGCGCGGGCCGGGGTCAAGTGCAGCCTGCATATCACGCAGATTCCGGGCGGGGAGATCACCAACGTCGTGGTAACGGGCTGCAACGGTGATGAATCCGTGCGCCAGTCGGTGGAAACGGCCGCTTACCGGGCCTCGCCGTTGCCCGCGCCCCCGGATCCGGCATTGTTTGATCCAAACATCGATGTTACGTTCGCGCCCGATGAATAGGACATCGAACCATTGGCAAGCGGCACGGTCGCGCGCGTTCGCGGCCGCCTGCCTGGCCGCCGTGCTCGGGCTGTGCGTGGGCACCCCGGCGCGTGCCGATCTGCAGATCCTGATCACCAAGGGCGTCACCGATCCAATACCGATCGCGATCGTGCCGTTCGCGCGCGCGGTGCCGGCCGATGGCGGTTTCGACGTCGCGGCGGTGGTTCAGCACGATCTGGACAGCAGCGGTCGGTTCCGCACCATGCAGCGCAAGGACATGCTTACCAGCCCCAGCAGCGCCAATGACGTGCAGGTCGCGGACTGGAAGGCCGCCGGCAATGACTATGTCGCGGTCGGGCGGGTCACGGCGCCGTCTGCCAGCGAGCTCGATATCGATTGCGATCTGATCAACTCGCAGACCGGCGCGCGCATCGCCAGTCAGAAATTCGTGGCCAACAGCTCCAGCCTGCGCAATGCCGCCCACCTGGTGAGCGATTTTATCTACGAGAAGATTCTCGGGGTGCGCGGTGCATTCGCCACACGCATCGCCTACGTCGCGGTACAGGGCCAGCCGCCGTCCCAGCGCTTCCAGCTCATCGTGGCCGACGCGGATAGCGAAAATCCAAAGGTGATCCTCGAGTCGGCGCAGCCGATCATGTCTCCGAACTGGTCGCCCGATGAGCAGTACCTGGCCTACGTCTCGTTCGAGAACCGCTTATCCGGCGTGTATGTGCAGAAGGTGCATACCGGCGAGCGCCAGCTGGTATCGGCGCGCGTCGGCGTGAATGGTGCGCCGGCATATTCGCCCGACGGCAAGCACCTGGCGCTGACGCTGTCGGGAACCGGGGGCAATCTGGATATCTGGCTGCTCGATTTGAGCAATCAGGCGCTGACTCGACTGACCGACGATCCGGCGGTCGATACCGAACCGGCCTGGAGTCCGGACGGCAAGAGCCTGTACTTCACCTCCGATCGTGCCGGTGGGCCGCAGATCTTCAAGCTGGACATCGGGCAGCCCAAGCGCGTCGAGCGCATCACCTTCGGGTCTTCGTATAACGCGCGCGCGCGGGTTTCGCCCGACGGCAAGAAGATTGCGTTTGTCACCCGCGATGGCAACAACTACCGCATCGCGGTGCAAGATCTGGCTTCCGGTACGGTGTCCGTGCTATCGCGCGGGGCGCTGGATGAGTCCCCGAGCTTTGCCCCAAACGGCGCGGAGATCATCTATGCCGGCCGCGATGGTGCGCTGGGTACCCTGCAGACTGTATCGGTCGATGGGCTGGTCACGCAGCGCCTGCGATCCGAGCAGGGCGAAGTACGCGAGCCGGTGTGGGGACCATTCCCGCGCTGATGCACGTTAAGAGTACAGTGTGGTATTAGGAGGGCTGCCGCGACCCGGTAGCGTCGATTGGAGTAGCGACATGAATAGATTCGTTGTCATTTTTATGGCTGTACTCGGTCTGGCGCTGGCCGCCGGCTGTCACAGCAACAAGCCACGGCCGACGGCAACCAGCACCAATGCCGCTGAGAGCGCCGACCAGTCACAGACCGCGGGCGCTGATGCCTCCAAGGCGTTCGGCGCTCAGGGCGATGCCACTGGCGCCGGCGTCGCCGGTCCCTCCGGTGGGCAGCTGTCGAATCGAACCATTTACTTTGACTTCGATAGCAGCGAGATCAAGTCCGAGTACACCTCTCTGGTGACTGCGCACGCCCACTATCTGACCGCCAATCCACAGGTGCGGGTGCGTGTGGAGGGCAATACCGACGAGCGCGGCTCGCGAGAATACAACATCGGTCTGGGCGAGCGACGCGCGCAGGCAGTACGCCGCGCGTTGACGGTGCAGGGGGTTCCCGACGGACAGATCACCACCGTCAGCTACGGGGAGGAGCGACCGGCGGTGACTGGCCATACCGAGGAAGCTTGGGCGCGCAACCGCCGTGTGGAAATCGTCTATCTGAATTGAGCGCCAGCATGTCGTCGCCGTCGCGCCGCTGTCTTGCGCCCGCTCTGGGCGCACTGGTGCTGATCGGCTGTGGATCCACGCCGGACCGGCCGGATCCCACCGATGTGCGGTTGAATGACGTCGATCAGCGTCTGGGGCGCGTCGAGCACGTTGTTAACAACCAGAGTCTGCTGCAATTGTCACAGCGACTCGACGCCCAGGATGCCCAGATACGCGACCTGCGCGGCAATATCGAGGAGCTGCAGAACAGCAACGACTTGCTGAAGAAGCAGCAGCGTGACCTGTATGCGGATCTGGATCGCAAGATCACCAGCTCGCAGAGCGGCGGCGCCGGCGCCCCCGCCGGCAGCGGCGCAGGGTCCGGCGATAGCGGCGGCGCGGCTGCTACGATCACCGATAATGACAAGAGTGCCTACACCAAGGCCTTCGACGCACTCAAGTCCAACGACTATCCGGGCGCAATCTCGAAGTTCAAGGATTTCCTGCACGCCTATCCGCAAAGTTCGCTCGGCGGCAATGCCGAGTACTGGCTCGGTGAGGCCTACTATGTGACCCACGACTATGATGATGCTGCAGCCGCCTTCCGCGCGGTCGGCGATCAGTACCCACAGTCGGCCAAGGTTCCCGATGCGATGCTGAAACTCGGGCTGACACAGGTCGACCAGAAGAAACTCACCGACGCCCGCAACACGCTCAAGCAGGTGGTGCAGCGATTTCCCGGGACCGACGCCGCCAAGGTAGCGACGTCGCGACTGCAGAGTATCCCGCCCGACCAACACTAGGACGTGCCGCATTGAGCGTTCGGCTCAAGCTCACGGAGATCTTCTACTCACTCCAGGGAGAAGCGGACACGGTCGGCATTCCGACCGTGTTCATCCGCCTCACCGGATGCCCGCTGCGTTGCCGGTACTGCGATACGGCGTATGCTTTTCACGGCGGGGAGTGGTGGCAACTCGATGCCATTTTGGAGCGGGTGCGCGAGCTGGAGGCGCGTTACGTGTGCGTGACCGGCGGCGAGCCGCTGGCACAGCCCGGGTGTCTGGCACTGCTGAGCGCGCTGGCCGACAGCGGCTATCGGGTATCGCTCGAGACCAGCGGCGCGGCGGCAATAGACGCGGTGGACTCGCGCGTGATTCGTGTGGTGGATGTCAAGACGCCCGGCTCTGGAGAGATACAGCGCAATCGCTACGAGCAACTGTCGTTGCTGCGTCCGGAAGAGCAGATCAAATTCGTGCTGTGTGATCGTGGCGACTACGAGTGGAGCCGGGGCCAGCTCGCAACGCTGGGACTGGCACAGCGCTGCCAGGTACTGTTCTCCCCCAGCCACGAGCAACTGCCGGCGCGCGAGCTCGCCGATTGGATCCTGGCTGACCGGCTGCCGGTGCGCCTGCAAATCCAGTTGCATAAATATCTCTGGGGCAATGAACCTGGCCGCTGATCTAAGCGCCGGCGCAGTCGTGCTGCTGTCCGGCGGGCTGGATTCCAGCACCGCTCTGGCCTGGGCGCGAGCTCGCGGCTTTGACTGCTATGCCCTGACGGTGGCCTATGGCCAGCGCCACCAATCGGAAATCCAAGCCGCGGCGCGCATCGCCCGCGCCTTGTCAGCGCGTGAGCACCGCGTCATGCAGGTCGATCTGGCCTCGATCGGCGGTTCGGCGCTGACTGATTGGAACATCCCACTTCCCGAGCACAGCGCTGCTGGAATTCCGGTCAGCTACGTGCCGGCCAGAAATACCCTGCTGTTGGCCCTGGCGCTCGGCTGGGCCGAGGTGCTTGGCGCGCGCGATCTGGTTATCGGCGTCAACGTACGCGACTACTCCGGGTATCCCGATTGTCGGCCCGAATTCATTCGAAGCTTTGAGGCGCTGGCCACACTGGCCACCAAGGCCGGCGCCGAGGGCGCGCGCTTTCGGATTCATGCGCCACTGATTCAGATGGGCAAGGCCGACATCATCCGCTGCGGTCTTACGCTCGGTGTCGACTATGCGAGCACGGTGTCGTGCTATCAGGCCGATGCTCAGGGCAGGGCCTGTGGCCGCTGTGATTCCTGCCGCCTGCGCCGGCAGGGCTTTGAGGCGGCAGGGATCTTGGATCCAACACGGTATCAGTGAGTTTCGGTATCATGCGCGCCCGCTCAAAGCGCGCCTCACCGCAGCGGTCAGCGGGTCGGTAGCTCAGTCGGTAGAGCAGCGCCCTTTTAAGGCGTTGGTCGTGGGTTCGAGCCCCACCCGACCCATCACCTACTTCAATCGCCGGCCGTGCTAGGCTTGCCTTCGGTGCAGCGGGAACTCCAGGCTCTGACGAATTTCAGAACCCGCAACGTCTTCAATCCCTGGCGGCAACGCGACCGCCTCGACTGTGACCCGGATGCGCCGGCCCGGCGGCTGCGACGTCTGGCGCTGCATTTTGAGTGTCAGCCAAAACTGCTGCTGATCGGAGAGGCTTCCGGATATCAGGGCTGCCGGTTTTCTGGGATTCCCTTCACCAGCGAGCGGCTGCTGCTGCAGCAATATATTCCAAGAGTCGCGTGCGGAAAGCGCATCACCAAGCGCGTGCGCCCATGGTCCGAGCCGAGCGCGACCACGGTATGGAAGGTGATGCACGAGCTCGACCTTGCGGATCAGGTGGTGCTGTGGAATGCCTTTCCGTGGCATCCGCACGTAGCCGGCGAGCCGCACACCAATCGAAGGCCCACCGCTGACGAAGTGGAGCAGGGCAAGCCGATTCTCGACGCCGTGCTGCGCCGATTCGAGCATGCCACAGTGATAGCCGTCGGCCAGGTCGCGCGTGCTAGCCTGCGACAGCTTATCGGTAGCGATCCCCTGACGGTGCGCCATCCGTCGATGGCAGGCGCGACCGCTTTTCGCAGCGGGCTTGCTGCGATCGTGCGGCGTCGCGGATGGTGATCACGCGGGGCGACGCGCTAAAATATCGCGTCAGCTCCCTGGAGCCGCATATGGTTCAGCCGCCGTCGGCACCGGTCAGTCAGCCACGCGGATTGCGCGGCGATTATTCGCGCGCCGCCGAGGATTACACGGTGGCTCAGGAGTGGGGCCGCTACTCACCCACCGAGCACGCGATCTGGGCGGCGCTCTACAGTCGGCAAATCGTTCTAATCGAGCACTATGCGGCGCCGGAATTCCTCGCCGGTGTGCGAGCGCTCAATGCCTCACCGACGCGGATCCCGCGCTTCGAGGAAGCCAATCGGGTGCTGCAAGCGTCGACCGGCTGGCACATCGTTGCGGTACCCGGTCTCATTCCGGAGGAGAAGTTCTTCGACCACCTGGCTCAGCGGCGCTTTCCGGTCACGGTGTGGATCCGCCGACGCGAGGAACTCGACTATCTGGTCGAGCCCGATGTGTTCCACGATTTCTTCGGTCACGTACCACTGCTGACCAATCCGGTGTTTGCTCGCTTCATGCAGGCCTATGGGGAGGCCGGACCCAAGGCGATCGCCACGCCCGGGGGGCTGCGCATGCTGGCGCGGCTGTACTGGTACATGGTCGAGTTCGGATTGATACGGGGTGCTTCCGGCCTGCGTGTCTACGGCTCGGGCATCCTTTCCTCGAAAGGCGAGACGGTCTATAGCATTGAGAGCCCGCTGCCACAGCGCGTGCCGTTCGATCTGGTGCGCGTCATGCGCACCGACTATCGCATCGATGATTTCCAGCGAACCTACTTCGTGCTCGAGAGCTTCGAACAGCTGTTCGAAGCCTGCTACAACACCGATTTTGCTCCAATGTACAAGCAGTACGGCGCGCTAGAGCCGTTGTCAGCAGAGGCGCCGGCTACTTAGGCGCTTGGTGTATGGCGCGCCAGCCATTCGGCGCGTGTCTGTCCCCAGATGTCGACGCGGCTGCTCTCGAACGGTGCCGGTAGCCGACCGGGTCCGCGATTACGAGAGCCAAGTTTGCGCGCCACGACCTGCGAGGCAGTGTTGTCCGGAGCGATCGAATGGATGGCCTCGCTCCAGCCCAGCACATTGAAGGCAAAATCCATGCAGGCGGTGGCCCCTTCGGTCGCATAACCGCGGCCCCAGCGGTCGCGGACAATGGCCCAGCCGATCTCAGGACCGGGCCAGCCCTCCGGATACCACGGGCCGAGCCGACCGATCCAGCGACCGCTGGCGCGCTCGATCACCGAGAACATCGCGAAGCCCTGCAGATGCCAGGCTCCCGCCATGGTCATGAAGCCACGCCAGGCGACCGCACGTACCTGCAGACCGCCGATGAAGCGGGCCGCTTCGCTGTCGGCCATCATCGCGGCCCAGGGCTCGAAGTCCTGCATGCGCACCGGACGCAGAACCAGTCGGGCGGTGTGCAATTGCGGCTCGGCAGTGCGCATCTGGGACCCGGTGGGTGGCAGGCGGCGCTACATTGCCACAGCCGAAGCGAACGGGAATAAAAATAGGCGCACCGTCTGGGAGTGGCCACGGTGCGCCTAATAACGCAAGCCAGGTAGGTTGACGGCTCGACAGGGAGGGATAACCGCCGATTTGCATCTACCTGCTGCGGGCAGGGATACCCTACTGAGGCCTCCCGGTTTGGCGCAAGGGATCGCGTCGGCTCCGCAGGGACGCCGCCACGCCACGAACCCAGTCCTATCAAGCCCTTACAGCCTCGTGTAGGACGCAGCCGACAGCCGGTCGGGGGCACGCGGAAGCCGTCGATCGCTGCCATGCTCTGGTAGAAGACTGGCATGTCCAAGGCGATACGACTGACTGAGCGCGGCGGCCCCGAGGTGCTCCAATGGGTCGACGTCGAGGTGCCAGAGCCCGGACCTGGCGAGGCGCTGGTTCGACACACCGCCGTTGGCGTGAATTTCGCCGATGTCTATCAGCGCACCGGCCTGTACCCGCAGCCGCTGCCGTCCGGCATGGGCTCGGAGGCCGCCGGAGTGGTGGAGGCGCTGGGACGCGAAGTACGCGGGCTCAAGCGCGGCGACCGTGTTGTTTATTCACTGCTGTCGCCCGGCGCCTATGCGGAGCAGCGCGTGGTGCCCGCCGATGCGCTGCTGAAGCTGGCCGCCGGGGTGAGCGATGAGCAGGCGGCGGCGATATTACTCAAGGGGCTGACCAGCTGGTTTTTGCTGCGTCAGACCTACAAGGTCAGGCGCGGCGAAGTGCTGCTGATACCCGCGGCCGCCGGCGGCGTCGGCCTGATCATCTGTCAGTGGGCGCGAGCGCTAGGAGCGCGAGTCATCGGCGTCGTCTCGAGCGAGGACAAGGCGCAGCTGGCGCGCCGCCACGGCTGCCACCGGGTGCTGGTGGGCTACCACGATCTGCCGGGCAGAGTACGCGCGGCCAATCGCAATCGGGGCGTGGATGCCGTGTACGACGGCGTCGGGCGGGACACCTTGTTCGACTCGCTCGATTGCCTGCGGGCCCGAGGCATCCTGGTAAGTTTCGGCAACGCCTCCGGGCCGGCCCCAGCTTTCTCGCCATTGGAGCTGGCCAGGCGTGGATCGCTATTTTTCACGCGCGCCGCCGCGCGCGACTATCTTGATCCCGAGGCTAGGCGCGTCGGCGCACGCGCCTTGTTCAGCCTGGTGAGACGCCGGGCGATCCGGGTGCACGTCGGGCAGCGCTACCCGCTGGCTGAAGCCGCGACAGCGCAACGCGATCTGGAGCAGCGCCGGACCGTCGGATCGACCGTACTGATTCCCTGATCGAAATCGCGCACAATCGCGCCATGTCAATGCGCAGCGGCTATATGGCGCTGGCGGTGTCGGCGGCGGCGATCTGGGGCTGCACCACGCCGCCGCCGCTATTGGCCGATGCCGAGACCGCCCGCACCAACACCCACACGGTGCTGGCATTCGAGGAGACCCTGTTCAACAAGCATCGGGTCGAGGAAGCCTTCGGACACTACGTTGCCCGGGATTTCAAGGACCACGGCGCCGCGTTGCCGGGCCGCGTGTCCATCAGCCAGTATCCGGATGCGCGCGTTGTGATCGAGCGCACCGTGGCCCAGCGCGATCTGGTCGCGGTGCAGGTGCAATGGGATCAGAGGCCGGGTCAGCCACACGGGGTCGATCGGGTGGATATTTTTCGTTTGTCGGACGGCCGCATCGTCGAGCACTGGGGCGTGGCGCAGGATGCGCCGGAAAAGGCGGATTATGACTAATGCGCCTCGTCACGCTTGCGCCGGAACAGCAGCGTCAACAGGAACAGCGCAGTACGGAAATTGAGCAGCTTGAACGCGGCGCGCGCATCTTCCGGGCGCAGCTTGGCGGTCAGGGGCATCGCGCCGAACAGCTTGCCGCGTACCACCAGCTCCGAGCCTTCGCGCTCGAGCGCCGTGATACGCATCATCTCCCGATTGTCCGCGCCGTAGATCTTCATGAACGCATTGCACTTGGGGTGCGCAGTAGTCGCCATCCCTGGCGCCTCCGCCCTCCGTAGTTCCTGCGGACTGCTGCCTGCGTCCAGGTTCCCCGAGTGCAATGACTGTGACGGCAATGTTCGAGGTTTGCAAGCGCCTCGTGCCGCCCTTACGCAATCGCCTCACGGAACATTTCTGTCCCTGGCGTGCAGCATGTACCCGACGCTCGGAATCGTACTGAGCCAGCGCGGCTGTTCCGGGTCGTCACCGATCTTTTGCCGCAGCCTGTGGATCAACTGCTTCAACAACTGACGGTCCCCGCCGCCGCGATGTCCCCAGACATGGACCAGCAGCCGATCTGTGTGCACGACCTGACCAACGTTCGCCAGCAGCAATTGCAGCAGCCGTGACTCCAGTGGCGTGATCTTGATTTCGCGATCGGCGATTCGCAGCAGCAGCAGATCCGGATCGAGCGACAGCTCGCCAGCCTGTGTCTGGCCCCCACTTTCGTGGCCCGAACGGCGCAGTAGCGCCTTGACCCGCGCGACCAGCGTGCGCGGACTGAACGGCTTGGTGAGGTAGTCATCGGCGCCGAGTTCGAGTGCGCGCACCAGGTCCGCCTCCTCGCCGCGCGCGGTCAGCATCATGATCGGTGCGGTGCTCTCGCGCCGCAGCGTGCCGCACAGGTCGAAGCCGGAGCCTCCCGGAAGGTTGATGTCCAGAATCGCAAGATCCGGCAGCTCGGCGCGAAAGGTGCTTATTCCAGTGCCATAACTGTTGGCGGTCACCACCGGAAACCCGGCCTGGCGCAGGGCGAAGCTCACCACCGCGAGCATGTCGGCGTCATCGTCCACCACCAGCAGCTTCACCGCAGCTCCTCCGGCTCCTGCGGTAGATCCAGCACGAAGCGCGTGCGCTGTTCGGGGGTGCGCTCCATGCGCACGCTGCCGCCATGGCGCTCGATGATCGACTTGACTATCCACAGTCCAAGTCCGAGTCCGGGCGCGTCGGGTTCGGTGTCTACGCCGCGCTGGAAGCGCTCGAAAATGACACTCGAGCCACCATCCCGCACTCCCGGACCCTCGTCTTCCACCCACACCTCCATCCGCGTGCCGCTGCGACGTCCGCCGATTCGGATGGTGCTGCCCTCGGGAGCGAATTTTGCGGCGTTCGCAATCAGATTCACGAACACCTGTCCGAGGCGCTGTGCATCGCCGCGCACGATCGCGCCGAGGCCCGACTCGTCCAGCGTCAGGGTGAGATTTCGTTGCCTCAGCAACGGCTGCATCAGGTCGCGCGCATCGCCGATCACATCCGACAGGTCGACCGACTGCTGGCGAATCGAGTTCTGACCGGCCTCGATGCGTACGCTCTCGAGCAGATTGTCGATCAGCCCCATCAGCCGCAGCACGCCGCGTTCGATATTGGCGAGCAACTCGCGCTGCGCTTCCGGAGCCATGTCAGCCAGTCCGTCGCGCAGCAGCTCGATCGAGGCCAGCTGTGCGGCCAGCGGCGTGCGAAATTCGTGCGAGATATTGCCGAGCACGCTGTCGCGCGCGCGGCGCGCGGCCTCCAGATCGGTCTCATCGCGCAGGATCTGCACCTGAACGCCCTGCACGGGTGGCGCGCTCAGGATGATTGTGGATCGGGTGCTGCCGTCGTGCAGGCACAGGATCTCGCGCGCGCTACTCTGGGGTGCATTGCGGGCCGCGATGATCGGGCAGTGATGCTCGCACGGCCGCTCGTCGTTGACGAGCTGTGGCTGCAGCACGTCGCCGCAGAACTGGCCGACGATCTCTCCGGCCGGCCGGCCCAGCAGTCGCGCGACCTGCGCATTGGCATAACGAATGCGACGTTCGTGGTCGACCGCGTACACACCTTCGACCACGCCGCCGAGCACCGCCTGGGCCTCGGCCTCGCGGCGCCGAAGGGCATCGGTGAGTTCGACCAGATTGCACCGCATCTCGTCCATTGAGGTGGCTAGCGCACCGACCTCGAGCGGTGCCACCGCCGGCAGCGCCGTGGAAAAATCGCCGCGGCCGATGCGATCGGCCAGCTCGCGCAGTGCGATCACCGGGCGTGCCAGCCAGCGGCCATAGAGCACGCCGAGCAGACCGGCGATCGCCGCTACGATCACCGCAGTGATGCCGAGTACCCAATCGAAGCTGCGCGTGGCCGCCTCGAATTCCGCGCCGCTCAGGCGTGCGTCCAGCAGCCCGACCACCTCGCCGGTCTGCGCCGCCAGCACGATGGTGGCGGCGTAGGTGGTACCGCCGGCGAGCTTGCCGGACGCGGTCCCGCCGGCGCTGGCCAGCGCGCGCGTGTGCAGCGGCGTCATGTCGTCGTCCGGCGGTGCGTGATAGGTGACAAAGTTCACGGCGCGCAAGCGCGCGCCGACCTGCTGTCCCAGGCGCTCCAATAATGTCGCATCGGTCAGGCGCAGTGTCACCGCGCGCACGTCGCTGCCGGGAATCGGCGCGGCCGCACCCCACAGCAGTGCACTGCCGTCCTTGGGCGCGATCACGAAGCGCTCGCCCTGTTCATTGAGGGCGGTGGCAATATCGGGCCAGTTCATCGCCGGTCCGGACTGTGCCAGGACGGTATCGCCGCGCATCAGTGCCGTGACGTCGGTGCCGGTGGTCTCTCCGAAGCGGCGCAAGAATGGCTCCAGGCCGCCGCTGGATTCGTTCTCGATCAGCCGCTGCAAGGCTGGGCGCTCAGCCAGCACCCGGGCGTCGCTCAAGGCATCCTCCCCGGCCCGCCGCAGCAGCTCGCGCGCCGAGGCGACCGCCAGCTGCGCGCGCACCAGCGCCTGCTGCTGCACCAGGCGGTTGAGCAGGATGGCGCAGGTAAGCGCGATCGCGGCGACCGCAAGCAGCACGATGAAGACGCTGCCGCCGCCCAGCCAGGAAGCCAGCCCAACCTGCGCCTGGGTGTTGGATTTCTCGGAATTCACGGCGCCCAGAGTGTGCAACGGACCGGCAAGCCTAACCGTCGCGTGGTCCGCAGGCCAGCGCGGCAGGCGATTGCCCGTCAGGATCGGGCCGCGGCGCCGCGCAGCTCGGGGTGTCGCCGCTCCAGCAACGTCTTAGCCAGCATCGTGACCAGCGCCAGCATCGCCAGGATCGAGGCGGCTGCGAACGCACCGACATAGTTGTATTCGCTGTGCAGGATCTCGATGTGCAGCGGCAGGGTATTGGTCAGACCGCGCACGTGGCCTGAAACCACGGATACCGCACCGAATTCGCCCATCGCGCGCGCATTGCAAAGCAGCACGCCGTACAGCAGGCCCCAGCGGATATTGGGCAAGGTCACCAGGCGGAAGGTCTGCCAGCCGCTCGCTCCCAGCGACAGCGCGGTCACTTCCTCATCGTTTCCCTGGGTCTGCATCAGCGGAATCAGTTCGCGCGCAACGAATGGCAAGGTGACGAAGGTAGTGGCCAGGATGATGCCGGGTACGGCAAAAATGATGCGGATCCCATGTGCAGTCAGCCACGGCCCGAACCAGCCCTGGGCGCCAAACATCAATACATAGATCAGTCCCGAGATGACAGGCGAAACCGCGAACGGCAGGTCGATCGCGGTGATCAGTGCGTTCTTGCCGCGAAACTCGAACTTCGCTATCGCCCAGGCCGCCGCGATGCCGAACACCAGGTTCATCGGCACCACGATCGCGGCGGTCAGCAGCGTCAGGCGCATCGCGGCCAGGGCGTACGGATCGAGCAGGGCCGTCACGTAGCTGCCGATCCCCTTGGCCAGGGCTTCGACAAACACGATTGCGAGCGGCAGCGCTACCAGCCCGACCAGGTACAGCAACGCGATACCCAGCAGCGCATAGCGCCCCAACTCCTCGGGTATCTGCTGCGCGCGGATCATCGTACTTGCCGGCGCCGCTGACCCCAGAGCTGCAGCGCATTGATGCCGAACATCAGGGCAAACGAGGCCAGCAGCATCACCACCGCGATCGCGGTGGCCTCGGCATACTGATACTGCTCAAGCTTAGTCATGATCATCAGCGGTGCAATCTCCGACACCATCGGAATGTTGCCGGCGATGAAGATCACCGAGCCGTATTCGCCCACCGCGCGCGAGAAGCCGAGCGCCACACCGGTAAGCAGCGTCGGCCAGATCGATGGCAGTACCACCCAGATGAAAGTCTGGAAGCGCGATGCCCCTAATGTCTCGGCCGCGCGTTCGAGTTCGCGGTCCAGGTCGCCGAGCACCGGCTGCAGGGTGCGCACCACGAACGGCAGGCTGACGAATGCCAGTGCCACCACCACGCCGAGCGGGGTATAGGCCACGCGGATGCCCAGCGGTTGCAGCAGTTGTCCGATCCAGCCGCTCGGTGCGTACAGCGCGGTCAGGGCGATGCCGGCCACTGCGGTTGGCAGGGCAAACGGCAGGTCGATGATGGCATCGAATAGCCGTCGGAACGGAAACCGGTGGCGCGTGAGCGCCCAGGCGATGACGAAGCCGAATATGCCGTTGATACCGGCAGCCAGCAAGGCGCTGCCGAAGCTCAGGCGCAGCGAGGCCAGCACCCGCGGGGCGGTCACCACCTGCCAGAATCTCTCCGGCCCGAGTTCCGCCGAGCGCACAAACGCGGCCGACAGGGGCAGCAGAACGATCAATGAGACATACAGCAGGGTATAGCCCAGGGTCAGACCGAACCCGGGCACGACTCGAAAGCCACGGCGCGGGCGGGCGGTGGCCGGCGCCGGCAATGGTCCGGGCAGCGGCAGCGTTAGGGCGCCCTCGCTCACGGGCTACTGTCCGTAGATCTGATCAAAGGTGCCGCCGTCATTGAAATGCGTGACCTGAGCTTTGTTCCAGCCGCCGAACGTATCGTCGATCGTGACCAGCTTTAGGGTCGGGAACTGACTGGCATACTTGGCCGTGATCTGCGGATCACGCGGGCGGTAGAAATTGCTCGCGATGAGTTCCTGCCCCTCCTTGGTGTAGAGGAACTTAAGGTAGGCCTCGGCCACTTTGCGCGTGCCGCGCCGATCGACCACCTTGTCTACCACCGTTACCGGTGGCTCGGCCAGGATACTGATCGACGGCAGTACGATATCGACCTTGTCGGGCCCGAGGTTCTTCCTGGCAAGCAGCGCTTCGTTCTCCCACGCCAACAGCACATCGCCGATGCCGCGCTCGACAAAGGTCACGGTCGCGCCGCGCGCGCCGGAATCCAGCACCGGCACACTCTTGTACAGGCGACGCACGAAGTCCTTCGCCTTGGCATCGTCACCGCCCGGCTGCTTCAGCGCCCAGGCCCAGGCCGCCAGGTAGTTCCAGCGTGCGCCCCCGGAGCTCTTTGGATTGGGCGTGATCACCTGCACGCCGGGGCGCACCAGATCATCCCAGTCGCGGATGTTCTTCGGATTGCCCTTGCGCACCAGAAACACGATGGTCGATGTGTAGGGGGCGCTGTTGTTCGGCAGCCGCGTGGCCCAATCCTCCGGGATCAGGCCACCGGTGTGTGCAAGCTCATCGATGTCAAAGCCGAGCGCCAGCGTGGCGACGTCCGCCTCGAGGCCGTCGATGATCGCGCGTGCCTGTTTACCCGAGCCGCCGTGACTTTGATGAATCGTGACTCGCTCGCCTGTGTCGGCGAGCCAGCGCGCGGCAAATGCCTTATTCACAGCCTCGTACAGCTCACGCGTCGGATCGTACGAGACATTGAGCAGCGTTATCGACGCCAAGCCGGGCGCGGGCGTTGAACCAGAACAGCCGGCCATCACGAGGATTGCAAACAGCGCGCTCAAGAGCGAACCCGCCAGACGCGCGTGCGTCTGGCGCGATGAGGGGCGGGTCTTCATCCGGGACTTCCTTGCAGCAATTCCAGCGAGCGGGCGTCGAACAACGAATCGATGCCGCTCGGGCGATTGCGAGCCAGCGGCATGCCGGTACAGGACAACAGCAGCGCGCAGGTTCCACGATCGTTGAACAGCGGCCGGAAGTCATCCTGCAGGATCTTTTCCAATTCCGCCGGCGAGCCATCCAGACCCAGCACCAGCAACACCGGATCGGGCGAGGCTGCCAAATGCGCCACCCAGCCGTTCAGGTCGCCAATCTGCACGTCAGTGCGGATGTCCAGCCCGTGGGTCTCCTGCAGCTCGGCGCGCGCATCCAGCAGTCGCCGGAATGAACTGGTCACTTCCGCACGCGGCGCCGTCGGACTCTGCACGCTGACAAACGTCGTTTCTGCGTGCAGATGACGCATGACGCTTGCAACCAGACCCAGCGTGCCTGAGCGCGCCGCCTCAGTGTTGCAGTAGATGAACATGCGGCGCGGCAGCACCGAATGCTGCGGGATACACAGCAACTGGCGGCGCCCCTGATTCACCGCGACGACGATTTCATCGGCAGCGCCAATTCCGCCCGCGATCACCGCCACACCGGTCTGCGCGGCGTCGCGCTCGCCCTTGTCGTGTGCGCCGAGCACCGGCGCCTGCATGCTCTGCACCAGTTGATGCAGCAGCGGCGACTGACGCAGCGCCGCGGCGATCGCGGCATCGGCACTCAGGATCCGGAAGCTCGAGATCGGCGTGGGAAGAACGTGAAAGCGTCGGATCGCCACGGCCACGCGCTTGCCCGGCAGCAGTGGCAGCTGGGTCTGCTCGGTATTGGTGCGCGCGGCCTCGACGATGACCTGGGTCGCCGCGTGCGGGTCGGCGCTGCCCGCAGCCACATGCTCCGGCGCCACCGCCGAGATCACATCCGAATCGCGCGGCAGCTGGATGCGCAGGCGCTCGAAAACGCCGCCAAAATCCACCGACAACACGTGCCCCAGACTCAGGACATTGCCGCGCAAACGCTCCTCATCCTCGGCCACCTCGACATCCTCGGGGCGTACGATCGTCACGACCTCGTTACCCATGCCGGCCGCCTTGAGACTGTCACCGACAGCCAGGAAGCGATTGCCGAGCCGCAGTCCCTCGGCACAGCGCTCAGCCAGAAAAAGGTTCGCGGCGCCCAGGAACGTGGCCACGAAACGCGAGGCCGGCCGGCGATACAGGGTCTCGGCACGCCCGGTCTCGAGCAGGCGGCCGTTATTCATGATGCCGATGCGGTCGGCAAGTGCGAATGCCTCTTCCTGGTCGTGCGTCACCAGGATGGTGGTCATGCCCAGCCGGCGCTGTACCTGACGGATGGTCTCGCGCAGCTCTACGCGGATCTTCGCGTCCAGCGCGCCAAACGGCTCATCCAGCAACAGCACCTGTGGTTCGTGGGCCAGAGCGCGCGCCACGGCCACGCGCTGCTGTTGGCCGCCGGAGAGCTGGCCCGGCAAACGGCTGGCAAAGCCTTCCAGCGCGACCAGCTGCAGCAGCTCGTCGCGCCGGCGCGCGCGGTTGCGCCGTCGCACACCCCGAACACGAAGTGCGAACTCGACGTTTTCGCCCACGGTCATGTGGCGAAACAGTGCGTAGTGCTGGAACACCAGGCCGACACCGCGCGCACGCGCGCTGACGTTGGTGACGTCGCGGCCGTGGAACGAAATGCGGCCGTGATCGACATCGGCCAGTCCGGCGGCAACTCGCAGCAGGGTGCTCTTGCCGCTGCCACTGGGCCCCAGCAGCACGAAGAATTCGCCTGCTTCGATCTGCAGCGAAACGTCGTTGACCGCCGGTACGCGATTGTAATGCTTGGTAATCTGTTCGAAGTTGATCGACATGCATGTTCCCGCTGTACCGATCCTATGAAGAATGGGTGACGCGGTCAGTTCCAAGCAGGTAACAACGCGGTTATGACGCCCACGTCACGGCGGGCTGCTTTGCCTTGTCGCCGCGCATCCGTTACGCTGCGATTTGTAGCTATTTCAAGCCTTTACTAATGAAAGTCACGATCTTCGGATCCGGCTATGTCGGCTTGGTGTCAGGGGCCTGCCTGGCGGACGCAGGCAACCACGTAGTGTGCGTCGACACAGACGCGGCCCGCATCGAGCGCCTGAACCGCGGCGAAGTGCCGATTCACGAGCCCGGCCTCGACACGCTGATGCATCGCAATCGCGAAGCCGGACGACTGGAGTTCACCGCCGACGCCGCCAGCGCGGTGGAACACGGGCTGTTTCAGCTCATTGCGGTCGGTACGCCCCCGGATGAGGACGGTTCGGCCGATCTGCGGCACGTGCTCGAGGTGGCGCGCGCGATCGGCCAGCACCTGTCGCGTTACGCAATTCTGGTGACCAAATCCACGGTGCCGGTGGGGACCGCCGATCAGGTGCGTGCGGAGGTACAGGCTGCCCTATCGGCCCGCGACCGCAGCCTCGAGTTCGACGTGGTGTCCAATCCGGAGTTTCTGAAGGAAGGCGCGGCCATTGAAGACTTCATGCGTCCCGACCGTATCGTCATCGGTACCGACAATCCACGCACCACCGAGCTGATTCGCGCGCTGTATGAGCCCTTTACCCGCAACCACGACCGGCTGGTGGTGATGGATATACGCTCGGCCGAGCTCACCAAGTACGCCGCCAATGCCATGCTAGCCACCAAGATCAGCTTCATGAACGAGCTTGCCGGCTTGGCCGAGCGCGTCGGCGCCGACATCGAAAAGGTGCGCATCGGCATCGGCTCGGATCCGCGCATCGGCTATAGCTTCATCTACCCCGGCATCGGCTATGGCGGCTCGTGTTTCCCCAAGGACGTCAAGGCGCTGATTCGCTCGGCGCATCGCGCCGGCCACGACACCACGCTGCTGCGGGCGGTCGAGAGCGTCAATGAGCGCCAGAAGAATATTCTGGTGCACAAGCTGCGTACCCATTTCCGCGAGACACTGGAAGGCCGCAGCTTCGCCCTCTGGGGTCTGGCGTTCAAACCCAATACCGACGACATGCGCGAGGCCCCCAGCCGGGTCCTGATCGACGCACTACTCGCTGCGGGAGCGAGCGTGCGCGCCTATGATCCGGTGGCGACCCATGAGGCGTTGCGCCTGTATGCCAGAGCGCCGCGCGCCGAGCGGCTGACCTTCTGCAAGGACGCGTACGAGGCGACCCAGCGCGCCGATGCGCTGCTTATCGCCACCGAATGGAAGGAATTCCGCAGCCCCGACTACGATCGCCTGAAGTCGCTTTTGCTGCAGCCGCTGATCTTCGATGGCCGCAACCTGTACGATCCAGCGCTGATGCAGCGCTTGGGGTTTGAATATTTTGCGATTGGACGTGGGCGGGTGCCGCAGACCGAGGCGCGCAGCGCTGAGGTCGCCGTGGAGAGCCGCTAACTCATGCTCGCTCCGGTCATCCTGTCGGGCGGCGCCGGCACGCGCCTGTGGCCGCTGTCGCGCGAATTGCATCCCAAGCAGCTGCTGGCCCTGATCGGCGAGAACACCATGCTGCAGGATACCGTGCGGCGACTCGCGGGCCTGGAGGTAGAGGCCCCGATGGTGGTGTGCAACGAGGCGCACCGTTTTCTGGTGGCCGAGCAGTTACGCACCATCGAGTGCCGGCCGCGCGCGATCGTTCTCGAGCCGGTCGGTCGCAATACCGCGCCGGCGATCGCGCTGGCGGCGCACGCGACGCTGGCGCAGGTTGAGGGCGATCCGCTGCTGCTGGTCCTGCCGGCCGACCACGTGATCGGCGACGTGGCTGAATTCCATCGCGCCATCGAGATCGCCGGCGTCGCTGCGCGCGACGGCGCGCTGGTCACCTTCGGCGTGGTGCCGACCGCAGCCGAGGTCGGCTACGGCTATATTCGGCGCGGCGCGGCCGCCGGCGCCAGCTATCGCATCGCCGAGTTCGTGGAAAAGCCGGACTTGACGCGCGCGCAAACGTACGTAGCCTCGGGCGAGCACTACTGGAACAGCGGCATGTTCCTGTTCCGTGCGCGCCGCTATCTGGAAGAACTTGAACGCTTCGCTCCGGACATCGCCGCGGTGTGCGCTAACAGCTTCGCCGGCGCGGTGCGCGATCTGGATTTCACGCGCATCAATCCGGAGTCGTTCCGCACCTGTCGCAGCGAGTCGATCGATTACGCGGTGATGGAGAAGACCGCGGACGCGATCGTGGTGCCGCTGGCAGCCGGTTGGAGCGATGTCGGCAACTGGACCTCCCTGCATGCTGCCTGCGATCAGGACGCGCAGGGCAATGCGTTGTTTGGTGATGTGATGGTGGAGGATACCCACGACAGCTACGTCTACTCGGCCAGCCGGCTGGTGGCGACCGTCGGCCTGCGCAACCATGTTGTGGTCGAGACCAAGGACGCGGTACTGGTGGCGCCGAAGGATCGGGCGCAGGATGTCAAGAAGCTGGTGGCGCGGCTCAAGGCGCATGGGCGCTATGAGCATTCGCTGCATCGCCAGGTCTTCCGGCCCTGGGGCAGCTACGACAGTATCGATGTCGGCGAGCGCTTCCAGGTCAAGCGCCTCATCGTGCATCCAGGCGGCGTGATGTCGCGGCAGATGCATCATCATCGCGCCGAGCATTGGGTGGTGGTCTCGGGAACCGCGAAGATCACCCGTGGCGAGGAGACCTACCTGCTCGAGGAGAACGAATCCACCTTCATTCCGATCGGCGTGCAGCACCGCATCGAGAACCCGGGGCGCATCCCGCTGCACATCATCGAGGTGCAATCCGGCGGGTATCTCGGCGAAGACGATATCGTGCGCTACGAGGATCTCTACGGGCGCGAGGGAACCACGACCTGAAGATGTTGGGAT
>DASXYW010000046.1:0-13001 GCA_036502265.1 Steroidobacteraceae bacterium
CGGTGATCGAACGCTTGTTGTGATTGAGCATGGTGAAATACAGGCTGTCGACGTCCGGTATGTCGCGCAGCTGTTCGCGCGTGACGTCCCCGGCCCCTGCCTTTTCCACCTTGATGACGTCGGCGCCGAACCAGGCCAGCAACTGGGTGCAGGTCGGACCCGACTGCACGTGGGTGAAATCAAGAATGCGAACGCCGTCGAGTGCCTTAGCCATGGTTTGAATTCCCAATGCTCCTACTTGTACATGGTCTGATTCTTGGTGCCCGGGGCATACTCGCGCGGATCGACCCAGATGTTGATCAGCGCGCAGCGACGCAGCCGTTGCACCGACTCGCGCGCGCGCTTGAGCGCCGGTGCGATCTGTGCCGGATCGCGCACCTCCTCGCCATAGCCGCCGAGCATCTCGGAGAATTTACTGAACGGCACGTCGCCGAGCAGATTACCGACGTTGCCGCGCTCCTCGCCGTACTTGGCAAGCTGCCCGTAGCGGATCTGGTTCATCGCCGAGTTGTTGCCGATCACGCCGATGTAGGGCACACCGAAGCGGTTGGCGGTCTCCATATCAAAGCCGGTCATGCCGAAGGAGCCGTCGCCGTAGTAACACAGCACCTCCTTCTTTGGATTGGCCAGCCCGGCCGCGATAGCAAAGCCGGTGCCCACGCCGAGTGAGCCGAGCGCACCGGGATCCATCCACTGGCCCGGGGCGCGCGGTCGCACCGCCTGCGCCGAGATGGTCACGACGTCGCCGCCATCGCCTATATAAATAGTGTTGTCGGCCAGAAACTCGTTCAGTTCGTATGCCACTCGATAGGGATGAATCGGCGTGGAATTGGATTTGAACAGCGGCATGAGCTTGTCGGTGGCTGCGGCTTCAGCATCGGCGAGGCGCTGCATCCAGTGCCGGCGTGCCTGGCGTTTATCGTTCTTGAGACGCCCGGACGCCGCCTGCAGCACCGCGCCCAGGATCGCGCCCGGATCGCCCACCAGTCCCAGATCGATGTCGCGGTTCTTGCCGACCGTGCGGTAGTCCATGTCGATCTGCACCAGCTTGAGCTTGCTGCTGATGCGGCGGCCGTAGCCCATGCGAAAGTCGAACGGAGTTCCCACGATCACGATCAGGTCCGCATCGGCGAAGGCATTGCCGCGCGTACGATCGAAGTGATGCGGATCCCCCGGTGGCAGCAGTCCGCGACTGCCGCCGTTGAAATAGCCTGGAATGTCCAGGCCTCGCAACAGTGCGATCGCCTCGTTGTGGCCGCGGGCCGACCATACCTGCTGGCCATAGAGAATCGCCGGGCGCTCGGAATCCACCAGCAGGTCGGCCAGCTTCTCGATGTCGCGCGGATCGCCGATCGAGCGGGTCGAGGCGCGGTAGCGGCCGGGCTTCGGGATAATGGCCTTGCTCAGCTCGACTTCGCGATCCAGTACGTCGCGCGGAATCTCCAGGTACGCCGGGCCGGGAGCGCCGTTGAAGGCCTCGCGCGCCGCCATCGAGATCATGTCCGCTACCCGCTCGGTGCTCGGCACCGAGGCCGCGAACTTGGTGATCGGTGACATCATGTCCACGTGCGGCAGGTCCTGCAGCGAACCCATCTTGTGCTGCGTCAGAGCTCCCTGTCCGCCGATGTGCAGCACCGGGCTCTCGGAGCGTAACGCGGTGGCAATACCGGTCACCGCATTGGTGCAGCCCGGACCGGCCGTGGTGACCACGCAGCCGAGCCTGCCGGTCTGGCGGGCGTAGCCGTCGGCCGCGTGCGCCGCCACCTGCTCGTGGCGCACGTCGATGATGCGGATGCCCTCGTCGATGCAACCGTCGTAGATGTCGATGATGTGGCCGCCGCAGAGCGTGAAGATCGTGTCCACGCCCTCGTTTTTCAGCGCTTTGGCAACTAGATGTCCGCCGGACACCAGGGCGGCATCGCGTGACTTGGGCTGCAGCGTGTTGTCGGCCGTGGTAGAGGCGGGCGCGGTCGCAGCGGCAGAGGTTGCGGGTGTCATAGGTGTGTTCCCGTGGTTGCGATCGGTGGGGCAGCTCGCCGCGCCTGTTCCTCGACGCTCTCCTTATAATTCGCCGGCGGCCACAAGACTGTCAGCCAGCCGGACGGCACGAACTTCCGGGATCGGCAGCGGTCTTTTCGTTGGCTTATTTGACTGGGTGCCATCGCGCACCGGGATGAATTCCCGGTACCCCCATTTGGGCGTGACTAAGTAACGGTCGTCGTTATGGTCCGCGGCGACCATATGTGATATATCTTTAGCTTGTCAACAGCTGTCCGGCCGCTCTCGGGGCGGCCGCGACGCTCAAGATATGCCGTGGCTGGTATATCTTGACAGTGCCGCTCAGGGCATACTAAATTTTTTCCCTCCCCTTACCGTGCTGCCACTAAGGTGCTCAGAATGTTGACCTTTCCCCCACCGGCGGTGCCCGCGTGAGCAGCGTGGTGTCCATGCGCCCGATCCGCCACATGGCAGAGTCGCTGGCACTGTCGCCGTTGAACGCCGTCAGCCTGCGGGATCAGGCCTATGCGCTGCTGAAGGATGCGATCGCCGACGCCGACATCTATAGCGAGCGACAGCCGCTGCGCCTGGATGAGCGTCAGCTGACCCAGGCGCTCGGCGTGAGCCGCACCCCGGTGCGCGAGGCCCTGTCGATCCTGGAACAGGAAGGCTTTGTTCGCACCATCCCGCGGCGTGGCATCTTCATCGTGCGCAAGTCCAAGCGCGAAATCATCGAGATGATCCAGGTCTGGGCCGCGCTCGAGGGCATGTCGGCGCGCCTGGCGACGCTGCATGCGCCGGACGACGAGATCGCCAAGCTGCGGCATCTGTTCGATGAATTCGTGAACACGCTGCCGTCCGAGCACATCACCGAGTATTCCGACGCCAACATTGCATTCCACCAGATGGTCATCCGCCTGGGCGGCTCCCAACTGATCGCCGATGCGACCAAGAACCTGTTCATCCACGTGCGTGCGATCCGCCGCGTCACCATCTCTCAGGACAATCGTGCCGCCCGCTCAATCGTCGATCACCTGAACATCATCGAAGCGCTGGAGCGGCGCGACACCGAGCTGGCCGAGCGCCTCAGCCGCGAGCATACGCTCGGCCTGGCCGCGCACGTCGAGCGCTACTGCGACTTCCTCGACTAGCGCTCGCGACTGGGCTGGACAGCTGAAAGTGCACCAGGCGCTCGATCAGCGCCGCTCCCTCGCGCAGCAGGAATTCCTTGAAGGCCGTCGCCACCGGCGGCAGGCGCTTGGTGCGATTGTGCACCAGGTACCAGTTGAGCATGGCTGGAAAGCCCTGCACGTCGAGCACCACCAGATTGCCGGCCAGCAGATCCAAGCCGATGGTGTGCGCCGACAGGAAGGCGATGCCCATGCCGGCCACGACTGCTTGCTTGATGGTCTCGGTGCTCTGAATCTCCATGGCGATATTCAGACGATTCACCTGCCGGCCGAATACCTCGCACATTGAATTCCAGGTGTCCGAACCGCGCTCGCGCTGCACGAAGCGCTCGCGATTGAGCGTTGAGCGCGGGATCTGTCCTTTGCCTGCGAGCGGGTGGTTTGGCGCGGCCACGATGACATATGGATGCGGGGCGAAGGCCACCGCCACAGTGTCCATGTCGCGTGGCGGGCGCACCATAATCGCAAGGTCGGTAAGGTTGTCAGCCAGCTGGCGCAGCAGACCCTCGCGATTGTGCACCGTGAGGTTGAACGCCACTCCGGGGTGGCTGACGCCGAATTCCGCCAGCACGCGCGGAAAGAAGTAGTCGCCGGCGCTGATCACGGCGACATTCAGGCGCCCGCCGGTCACGCCCTTGAGCTGCGCCAGGGTGGCATCGGCCTCCTTCAGGCGCAGTGCGATCGCCTTCGAGCACTGCAACACTTCCTCGCCGGCCGCCGTCAGGTAGGTCTTGCGGCCGATGCGCTCGAACAATGGCAGGCCGACCAGCGCGGCGAGCTCCTTGATCTGGGTGGACACCGCCGGCTGTGACATATGCAGTTCGTCGGCGGCGCGCGAGAAATTCATGTGCCGGGCCGCCGCCGCGAACACCCGCAGTTGCCGCAAGGTCACGTGTCGCATCGTGGCGGAGAGCATACCCGCAAACCGCCTATATAGAAAACTATATGGTGTCGATAGAAACCTTTAACTTTTCCTTCTGGTGAGGCTCGCGTAGGCTGGTCCGCATGGCCAATCTCGTGACCGGGACGTTGAACGCGGCAGCCGCCTCGGACCCGCTGGATGCCGAGCTGGAAGCCTATAATTTCGCTTTCTGCGAGCTCGAGCTGCCATGGCGCTGGGATGTCAACACCCTGCGCCAGCTGCACCGCGTGGCGCATGACCAGGACTTCGTCGGCGCCTACGTCGAACGCCATTTGCCGCACCTGCTGCGCGTCTACGAGAAGGACTTCCTGCGCGAGCTGGTTCAGACCACCAAGGCGCGTTATCGGCATTGACGAGCCCGCCGTAGGCAGTGCCTGACGGTGGGGCGCGGGTGACTCACCCGCGCGCCCCGTTTTGGCGCGTGCGATCATCATCGGGCCACAACAACAGCAATGGCTCGCGGGGTAGGACCTATTACATGAAGATTGCGATCGTCGGCGCCGGTGCCATCGGTGGCTATGTGTCCGTGAAGCTGGCGCTCGCCGGTGAGCAGGTGACCTGTGTGGTACGTGGCGCCAATCTGCAGGCCATCAGCCGAAACGGCATCAAGCTCATCGGCAGCGATGGCAGCGAGCAGGTGGCGACTAGCATTAGGGCGACCAATGACTACCAGGCTGCCGGCGCGCACGACCTGGTGATCCTGGCGGTCAAGGCGCATCAGGTCGCGGCGGTGGCAAACGATGTGCCGAAATTATTCGGGCCCGACACGATGGTCGTGACCATGCAGAACGGCATACCGTACTGGTATTTCCATCGTCACGGCGGCGCACTGGCCGGCAGCATCGTGCGAAGCGTGGATCCGTCTGGAATGGTGAGCGAGAAGATTCCGGCCGAGCGGGTGATTGGCTGCGTGGTCTATCCCGCCGCCGAACTGGTTGCTCCCGGGGTCATCAAGCACATCGAGGGCGAGCGCTTTCCGGTCGGCGAGCTGGACGGCTCGAACAGCGCGCGCGTCACGCGCGTGTCCGAGTGCTTCATTCACGCCGGCTTCAAATCTCCGATCCTGCCGGACATTCGTGCCGAGATCTGGCTCAAGGCGTGGGGCAACCTGACCTTCAATCCGATCAGCGCCCTGACGCGGGCCACACTGGTGGACATTTGTCAGTTTCCACCCACGCGCGACCTGGCCGCGCAGATGATGATCGAGGCGCAGAGCGTGGCCAACAAGCTTGGCATTACGTTTCGGGTACCACTGGAGAAGCGCATCGCCGGAGCCGAGAAGGTCGGCAAACACAAGACCTCGATGCTGCAGGATGTGGAGGCCGGACGGCCGCCGGAGCTGGCGGCCCTGGTCGGCTCGGTGGTGGAGTTGGGCCGCCTGACCGACACCCCGACCCCGACCATTGATGCGGTGTATGCGCTGACCGAGCTGTTGGCGCGCACGGTGGCGCCGGCTCCCACCTAAGGCAGCGACATGACTTACTGGGTGCGATTCCAGGCGGCCGACGGACGCAGCGGTTTTGGTTGCCTCGAGGACCAGCGCATCGCCGAGTTCCAAGGCAACCCATATGAGCGCCCGATGGCAAGCGGTCGCACCTACCCGTTGAGTGACTGCACGCTACTGGCGCCGTGCGTGCCGTCCAAGATCATCGCGCTGTGGAACAACTTCCACGCGCTGGCGGCAAAGCTCGGCAAGCAGCCCGCGACGCACCCGCAGTACCTGCTCAAGGCGCCGAGCTGTGTTGCCGGTCCCTCGCAGCCGATCCAGCGCCCGGCCAGCTACTCTGGAAAGATCGCCTTTGAGGGCGAGCTCGGTATCGTGATCGGCCGGCGCTGCAAGGATGTGCCCGCAAGCAGCGCATCGGAATACATATTCGGCTACACCTGCGTCAACGACGTCACCGCCAGTGAGGTGCTCACCGAGAACGCGGACTTCACCCAATGGTGCCGCGCCAAGAGCTATGACACGTTCGGCTGCATCGGCCCTGGCATCGTGACCGAACTCGACTGGCTGCGCTCGCGGGTGGTGACGCGACTGGACGGAGTCGAGCGCCAGAGCTATCCGCTTTCCGATATGATCTTTTCTCCGATGGAGCTGGTCGGCCAAATCTCTCACGACATGTCGCTGCTGCCGGGCGATGTGATCGCCTGCGGCACGTCGCTCGGCGTCGGATCAATCAAGGACGGCGCCAGCGTCGAGGTGACGATCGACGACATCGGCTCGCTGGTGAACACGCTCCAGGGATGCCGAAGTTCAACGCCAACCTGACGCTGCTGTTCACTGAAGTCGATTTTCCGGATCGCTTCAAGGCAGCTCGCGACGCCGGCTTCGCCGGGGTCGAGATTCAGTTTCCGTACGCCTATCCCAAGCAGCAGCTGGCCGATCTGCTGCAGGCCAACGCTCTTACGCAGGTGATGCACAATCTGCCGGCGGGCGACTGGGCGCGCGGTGATCGCGGTATCGCCTGCCTACCGGATCGAGTCGGAGAATTTCAGAACGGGGTCGGTCAAGCCATCGAGTACGCCCGGGCGCTGCATTGCCGACAGCTCAATTGCCTCACCGGCGTGGCGCCCGCGGGCGCCGATCCGCAGCGTCTGTCCGACACGCTGCTGCAAAATCTTCAGTTCGCCGCGGCCAAGCTTGCCGCCGAAGGCATCCGCCTGCTGCTCGAGCCGTGCAATACACGCGATGTACCGGGATTTTTCATCAACCGCTCGCGCCAGGCACTGGATCTGATCGACGCGGTCGGATCCGACAACCTGTTCCTGCAGTACGACGTCTATCACATGCAGGTGATGGAAGGGGATCTGGCCACCACCATCGAACGGCACTTGAACCGCATCCGGCATTTTCAGATCGCCGACAATCCCGGGCGCCACGAGCCTGGGACTGGCGAGATCAACTATCCGTTCCTATTCGACCTGCTCGACCGCCTGGACTACCGCGGCTGGATCGGTTGCGAATACAAGCCGGCCCAGAGTACCGTGCCCGGACTGGGCTGGGTCCAGCCCTATCTTTCCTAAAACGCCAGGGGCAGCATGAGCAAGGTCGGCTTCATCGGCTTAGGGCTAATGGGCAGACCCATGGCCGGGCATTTGCGCGCCGCCGGTCACGAGCTGTACGTGCATGACCACAAGCCGGCGCCCTCGGCGCTGCTGTCCCAGGGCGCGATAAATTGCCCCTCGGCCAAGGCGGTCGCCGAGCGCGCCCAGATCATCATCAGCATGTTGCCCGATACCCCGAACGTGGCCGCGGTCCTGTTCGGAGAGCAGGGAGTGGTGGCAGGACTGTCCCCGGGCAAGGTCGTGATCGATATGAGCTCGATCTCTCCGGTCGAGACGCGTGAATTCGCGCGCAAGATCAACTCATTGGGTTGCGAGTACCTCGACGCCCCGGTCTCGGGCGGGGAAGCCGGAGCCAAAGCGGCGAGTCTTACCATCATGGTGGGCGGTTCGGACAGCACCTTCAACAAGGTGCGTTCGCTGTTTGAAGCGATGGGCAAGAACATCACGCTGGTGGGTGGCAACGGCGCCGGCCAGACCTGCAAAGTGGCCAATCAGATCATCGTCGCACTGACCATCGAAGCGGTGGGCGAGGCACTGCTGTTCGCCTCGAAGATGGGCACCGACCCCGCCAAGGTGCGTGCCGCGCTGATGGGCGGCTTTGCCTCCTCGCGTATCCTGGAGCTGCATGGCGAACGAATGATCAAGCGCAACTTCGAGCCCGGTTTTCGCATCGAGCTGCATCAGAAGGATCTGAACCTGGCGCTCAGCGCCGCTCGCCAGGCCGGCGTGTCGTTGCCGGGCACGGCCACGGCGCAGGAACTGTTCAACGCCTGCGCGGCGCGAGGTGGACGAACCTGGGATCACTCGGCCATGGTGCGTGCGCTCGAGCTGCTCGCGAATCATGAGATCGGGGGCCGGCCGGCCTGATAGCCGGTAACCGCGACGATGGCGAGCGCGCACCTCCCGGCGGCTGAGCCGCGCGTACTGCTGCGGCGGATGTTCGATGCGGCGATTGCGGCCGCGCAGCCGGCGCGCTGCATCCCGGCGCACCTGCCGCCACCGCCGCGCGGGCGCCGCATCGTGATCGGGGCCGGTAAGGCCTCGGCGGCGATGGCGCGCGCCGTGGAGGACAACTGGCCGGGCGAACTCTCCGGTGTGGTGGTGACGCGCTATGGGTATCAGGTGCCTTGCCGGCGCATTCGGGTGCTGGAGGCCGCCCATCCGGTGCCGGATGCAGCCGGCCTGGCCGCCTCCGAGCAAGTGCTGCAGGCGGTGCAGGGGCTGACGCCTGACGACCTGGTGCTGTGCCTGATCTCCGGCGGCGGCTCGGCGCTACTGGTGCAGCCACTACCGGGCCTGACGCTCGAGGACAAGCAGGCGGTCAATCGCTCGCTGCTGACGTCCGGCGCGAGCATCGGTGAGATGAACTGCGTGCGCCGCCACCTGTCGGGCGTCAAGGGCGGTCGCCTGGGCGCCGCCTGTCATCCGGCGCAACTGCTGACGCTGCTGATCTCCGACGTGCCGGGCGACAATCTGATGGACATCGCCTCCGGGCCCACCGTGGCCGATCCGACTACCTGCGCCGATGCGCTGGCCATCATCCGCCGCTATGGGATCGATGTGCCGCACGCGGTGCTCGAGACGCTCACGAGTGGTGGCGGCGAGACGCTCAAGCCGGGCGATACCCGCCTGGCGCGCAGCGAGACCCGTCTGATCGCCACCCCGCAGATGGCGCTGGAGGCCGCCGGCGCGGTGGCGCGAGCGGCTGGGGTCGCGCCAGTGATTCTCGGCGACAGCATCGAAGGCGAGGCGCGCGAGGTCGGCAAAGTCATGGCCGGAATCGTCCGTCAGGTGGCCACGCACGGCGAGCCGGCGCGCGCGCCGTGCGTGCTGCTGTCGGGCGGGGAGACCACGGTGACCGTGCGTGGCCGCGGTCGCGGTGGCCGCAACGTCGAATTTCTTCTGTCGCTGGGGATCGCTCTGGAAGGCTGCCCCGGTGTGCATGCGCTGGCGGGGGATACCGACGGCGTCGACGGTACCGAAGAGGTGGCCGGGGCTTATCTTTCGCCCGATAGTCTGCAGCGCGCCCGGGCGCAAGGTCTCAACGCCCGCCACAGCCTGGCCGACAACGACGGCCACAGCTTCTTTGGCGCCCTCGGGGATGCCGTGGTGACCGGCCCTACGCTCACCAACGTGAACGACTTTCGGGCCGTATTGATCACCGAAGGCCAGCGATCGTGAACGCACCGGGCAACCCTTGGGCCACGGGGCGCGTGGTCTTCGTGACCGGAGCCACCTCGGGGATGGGGCGTGCGGTGGCGCTGGCCCTGCTGGGCGCCGGCGCGAACGTGATCGCGACCGGCCGGCGCCATCAGCGCCTAGAGCAGCTCGAGCGCGAGTTCGACTCGCCACGGCTGCTGACCCGCGAGCTCGACGTACAATCGATGCCCTCGCTTCAGGCTTGCCTGTCGAGCCTGCCGGAGTCGTTCCGGGCCATCGATATCCTGATCAATAACGCCGGTTTGGCGCTGGGTCTTGGCAAGGCCCACGAGGCCTCGCTCGAGGACTGGGAGACCATGATTCAAACCAACGTCATCGGCTTGACCCGCGTGACCCGCGCCATTCTGCCCGGCATGGTGACGCGCAACCGCGGCGACATCATCAATGTGTCGTCGGTGGCGGCCACCTACCCGTACCCGGGCGGCAACGTGTACGGGGCCACCAAGGCGTTCGTGCGCCAGCTGTCGCTCAACCTGCGCGCCGACCTGCTGGGCACCGCGGTGCGGGTCAGCTCAGTGGAGATCGGCCTGTGCGACACTGAGTTCTCGCTGGTGCGCTTCAAGGGGGATGCGAGCGCCGCCGATGCGACCTACGCCGGCATGCGCCCCTTGCTGGCCGAAGATGTGGCGCAGGTGATCGAATCGATCCTGCGCCTGCCCCCGCACGTCAACGTCAACAGCATCGAGGTCATGCCGGTGCAGCAGGCCTTCGCCGGGTTCGCTGTGGACCGCAAGCCCAAACCCTGAAGATCACCCGGCGGTTATGTCACGGGCTGCCAGGGGGGGGGGGCCGCTTGTAGATGCCTCGCAACATGCGGTACTTTACGGCGCAAAGTGAAGGGATGCGCTGTATGCAGGACCTGGATCGCGCCCTGACCGATATCAACGCGATTCGCGAGCAACTGGCTCGCGGCACCGAATTTCGCGGTTACGGCCCCGCCGCGCTGGCAGCCACGGGCATGCTGGCGTTGATCGTCGCGGGGGTTCAGGGTCTGTGGCTCAAGGATCCGGCTGCTCACGTACACCTTTATGTAGCGCTTTGGGTCATGACCGCGGCCGCCTCGCTGCTCGTAATCGGCACCGAGACCATTCAGCGCTCCAAGCGGGCCCATGGCGACCTGGCGGTGCCGATGCTGCAGGCAGCGCTCGAGCAATTCCTGCCGGCGATCGTCGCCGGTGGGCTGTTGACGGCGGCGCTGCTGCAGGCCACACCACAAAGCCTGTGGATGCTACCTGGACTGTGGCAGGTGGTATTCAGTCTCGGCGTCTTTGCTTCCTGCCGCTTCCTGCCCCGCGCCATGTTTCTGGCCGGCGTGTGGTATCTGGTGTGCGGCCTGGCCTGTCTGGCGCTGGTGCCGGTAGAGCAACGGTTTTCGCCCTGGGTAATGGGCGTACCGTATGGCGTCGGGCAGCTGCTGGTGGCCCGCATTTTGTATCGCGACCTAAGGAAGAGTGACGTCGATGAACGGATCTAAGAAGGACGATCGCCGCAGTTCTCAATACGCCTATCAGGGCCTGGACCGACTGATTCACGAGCGTGCGCGACTGAGCGTGCTGACCTCCCTGGCGTCGCATCCGCATGGCCTGCGCTTCGGCGATCTGAAACAGCTGTGCGGACTGACCGACGGCAACTTGAGTCGCCACGTGCAGGTACTGCAGGCGGCGCGCCTGGTTGAGGTGTCCAAGAGCTTCGAGCACAATCGCCCTCAGACATTCTGCCGCCTGACCAGCGAAGGGCGTCGGCGCTTCATTGGCTACCTGGCGGTACTCGAAGAGGTGGTGCGCGACGCGGCCTCGGCGGTCAAATCCCGTCCGGCGCGGCGCGGATCGGCCAGCAGCTAGGGCGTGCATGTTTACGCCGGTATGCTCTGCGCAGCAAAGTACGTTGCAACTTAGAATGAAGGTCGCGGTACAGCGGGGCGCCCTGGTGGCGCTGGTGATGTTCGCCGGGCTGTTGCCCACCGTCGCCCACGCCGATGGCGGCCCGCTGGGACTGGATCACCTGGTCACCTACAACAATCGCGGTATCTGGAATCGACGCTATCAGGTATGGCTGGAGGATTCGGTGCTGCTGGGCGAGGCCGGCGCGGCTTTGTGGTTCGGCGGCGAGGACCGCTTCGGCCACACCATGTGGCAGTCGATCGATGCGACCGCCGTCGGCAGCGCGCTGACCTATATGCTCAAGTACTCGCTCGGCCGCGAACGCCCAACCGAGACCAGCAATCCGGACGAGTGGTTCAAGGGCACCCACGCGAACAGCTTCCCGAGCGGTGAAGTTACGGTCATCAGCGCCGCGGTTACTCCGGTAGTGCTCGAGTACGGCAGAGAATGTCCCGCGATCTACGCGCTCGAACTGCTACCGATCTACGATGCCATCGGGCGCGTCAAGGTGCACGGGCATTGGCAGTCGGATGTGATCGCCGGCTTCGCGATCGGCAGCACCGCCGGCTACTTCATGCATGCGCGGCAGCGCACTCCGCTGATCCTGAGCGTGATGCCGCACGGCATCTACATCGGTCTGAGGAAGAGCCTCTAATACCGCAGTGCAGCCCTGATCCTGAGCGCGGATTCGACCGACACGCTGCAAGGCTGCGCCGACAAATCAATCAGCGCAGCGCAAGCTAAGATCATCCGACTGGTTGGGCTAAGGTCCGGGCTTATCCACCACGGGGGACAGACTCATGACCACGGCAAGCGGACACACTTCAGCGATTCGGGCCAAGAAGGTGATCGGGACCAGCGTGAAGAATCGGACTGGCAAGAAACTCGGCGAGATCGAAGACATCGTGCTGGACAAGCAGTCCAACAACATCATGTTCGCGATCGTCAGTTTCGGCGGCTTTCTCGGCATGGCGGAGAAATATCATCCGCTGCCCTGGCCCTCACTCAGCTTCGACGAGCGCGAGGGCAGCTATGTGGTCGATGCCACCGAGGAGCAACTGCGCGCGGCGCCGGCCGATTCGCTCGATGAACTCACCAAGAGCGACGGGCTGGCATATCGTGATCGCAGCTTCGACTACTACCACGCCACGCGCTACTGGGAATAGCCGCACGACCTGCTAGATCGCCTGCGCGGCTGGCCGCCAGCGCCATAAGGCTATGGTGGCGCTGATGATTCGCAATGCGATCTTCGACCTCGGCGGCGTCGTGCTGCATTGGGACCCGATGGCGGTTCTGGCGCAGTTCGAGCCCGACCCGGAGGCGTGCCAGCGCCTGCGGGTCGAGTTTTTCGGTCACGCCGACTGGAAGGCCTTCGATCGCGGTGGGCTCAATGAGGCCGAAGTCCTCGAGCGGCTGCAGGCGCGCCTTGATCGTCCCAGAGCGCAGCTGCTGGCGATTGTCGATGCGGTGCGAGCCTCACTGATCGAGAAGCCCGATACGGTGCGGCTGCTGCGCGCGCTGCACCGCCGCGGTGTCTCGCTGTACTGCCTGTCGAACATGCCGAGTTCGATCTATCTGGACGTCCATCGCCGCCATGCTTTTTGGGATGTGTTCAGCGGAATCATCATCTCGGGCGAGGTGCGCATGATCAAACCGGAACCGGAGCTGTTTGCGCACCTGCTCGAGCGCTTCGATCTCAAGCCGCAGGAGTCGGTGTTCGTCGAC
>DASXYW010000047.1:0-88009 GCA_036502265.1 Steroidobacteraceae bacterium
GCACGGCGCGCTGTGCTCCGATCAACCGGTCGGCGATGTAGCCCCCGACCAGTGACAGCAGGTAACCGGCGGCGAGGTACAGTCCGTAGATGGAGCTTGCGGTTTTGTCGTCGATCCCCAGGCCGCCGCGGGACACCGCAGCAACCATGAACAGGATCAGCAACGCGCGCATGCCGTAGAAGCTGAGGCGCTCCCACATTTCAGTAAGGAACACGGTCGCCAGACCGGCCGGATGGCCCAGCACGGTGCGCGCCGGCGCCGGGCTCAAGTGGATTCCTGCTCGCCTGCCTCGGAGGTGCTGCTGCTACTGCGGCTGAGTAGTGCGGCGAACAGGAGGCCGCCTTCGTACAGCAAGTACATCGGCACCGCCATCGCGGTCTGCGACAGGACGTCCGGCGGGGTCAGGATCGCCGCGATTACGAACACGATGATCAGCACGTAGCTGCGCATCGATCGCAGCTTCGCCAGCGATACCAGGTTGGTGAGCACCAGCAGCACCACCGCGACCGGCGTTTCGAACGCGACGCCGAAGGCAACGAACAGCGTCAGCACGAACTTCAGATAGTTCGTGATATCCGCCATCAGCAGCACGTTCTTCGGCGTCGTGGCGATGAAGAAGCGGAATACCAGTGGGAACACCAGAAAATACGAAAACGCGACCCCCAGATAGAACAGCAGGATGGCCGATACAAGTAGTGGCACGGCGAAACGCTTCTCGCGCCGATACAGGCCTGGTGCCACGAACGCCCAGATTTGATACAGCACGACCGGCGCCGCGATCAGAAGTCCAGCCACCAATGCCAGCTTCAGGGGGGCCGTGAAAGTTGCCGTCACCGTGGTGGCGATCAGCTTCTGGCCGGGCGGCAACATCGCGACCAGCGGCTTGGACAGGAAGTCGAACAGCGCGTTTGAGTAATAGGCGCACGGCAGGAACGCAATCATCACGGCGATGAACGCCTTGAGCAGGCGCGAGCGCAGCTCCAGCAGATGCGAGATCAGCGTACCTTCCGGCAGCGGATCATCCGGCTCGGTCATTGGGATTGGTCGCGGCCGGCGGTGCGGCGGTGCTGCCCGGAGTCGCCGGCTTGGATTCCGGCGGCGCGCCGGCGGCCGCACGCAGGTTGGCGCTGCGCTGCATGGCGTCGGCCTCCTGCTCCAGTTGCTCGCGGAACTGACGCGCCATGGCGCGCGCACGGCCGATCCAGCGGCCGACCGTACGTGCCAGGCGCGGAAGCTTCTCCGGCCCGAGCACCACCAGCGCGATGACGAAGATCACCACGACCTCAGAGAAATCGACCCCGAACATGATCGCCCCTTCAGGCGCGCGGAGTGGTCTTGGGCTCGCTGCCCTGCTCGGGTTTGCCGGCGGCAACCTCGGGGAACTCGGCGTCCTTGCCAGCGGACGGCGCCTGGATTTGCTTGGCGGGCTCCTCGTTCTCGCCCTCATTCATGGCCTTTTTGAAGCCGCGAAACGCCGCACCCAGATCGGAGCCAAGCGTCTTGATCTTTTTGCCGCCGAAGACCAGCAGCACGATCAGCAATATCAGCAGCAGGTGTTTGGGGGCGAACAGGTCCATGAAGCGCTCCGGTCGGGCCTTACGGCCGTGCAGGCCAGATGCCGATAATAGGTCATTTGGCCATCGTACAACTAACTGGAAGTCAAGGAATTCCTGGCACTGCATCACGCTTGCGGCGCCGTATCGTTCAGGTCTCCAGCCAAAAGGTCACCGGACCGTCATTGACCAGCGACACCTGCATGTGGGCGCCGAAGCGCCCGCACGCGACCTCGACCGGTGCTGCGCGGGCACATGTCACCAGGTGATCAAACAGCGCCTCGGCCTCGGTGGGCGCCGCGGCCCCACTGAACCCGGGCCGATTGCCGCTGCCGGTATCGGCGGCGAGTGTGAATTGCGGCACCAGCAGCAGGCCGCCGCCGCTCTGTCGCAGGTTCAGATTCATGCGCCCGGCGGCATCGGCGAATATCCGGTAGTCAAGCACCCGTTGCAGCAGCCGTTCGGCCCGGGGCCGATCATCAGCGCGAACCACGCCGATCAGGGCCAAAAGGCCCGGCCCGATGCTGCCGACCGTGGCCCCGTCGATCTGCACGGCGGCAGACGTGACGCGCTGAATCAGTGCGATCATGCTGTGGCAAAACCCGGCATCAGACCGTAGACTTTGCGCCCGTTTCGGTTTCTTTGTACGCCCGCCAGGGGCGATTATTCATCAATTTGCGCCGGAGTCGGTATGTCGCTGTTGGGTCGTCGCATCATTGCTATTGTGCTCATCACCGCGGTCGTGCTCTGGGCCGCACCGACATTTGCCGCCGGCGATGCCGCCCGCGGCAAAGTCCTCTCTTATACCTGCCTGGGCTGCCACGGTATCGAGGGCTACAAGAACGTCTACCCGACCTACAGCGTCCCGGAGCTGCGCGGACAGCACCCCGAGTACCTGATCGCCGCGCTGAAGGAATATCGCAGCGGCGAGCGCTCGCACGCCACCATGCACGAGCAGGCGAGCTCGCTATCGGATCAGGACATCGAGGACATTGCCAGCTATTTCGCCGGCACCCCGCTGAAGCCGGGTGCGTCGCCGGTTGGCACGGCGCCGGCGAAGGTGGCGCAGCTGTGCGTGGCCTGCCACGGCAAGGATGGCGTCGGCATCATGGGCGACTATCCGTCGCTGGCCGGACAGCACGCCGACTACCTCGCGCGTGCGCTCGAGGAATATCAGAAGGGCGATCGCAAGAATGCGGTGATGCCAAGCTTCATGACCGGCGTCACGTCGCAAGAGATCCGCGAGATCGCCGATTATTATTCACAGCAGAAGCCCGGATTGCAGACCGAGCCGCGCAAGCTGACGATTCTGTCAGCGGAATAACTGCGCCAGGAAATTCGCCACGGCGCTCAGGTAAGCCGCGTGCGTCGAGGCATGCGTGAAGCTCGCACCCTCGTCGGCGGCCGCCAAATATTGCGCATCAGCGCCGTCGACCCGCAGCCGGGATCGCAGCTGCTCGACCTGGTAGGCCGGCACCAGCGGATTGTTCAAACCCTGCACCAGCAGCACCGGTCGGCGGATCGCCGCGCCATTGGCCAGGGCGTTGAGCGGCGGTGGGAAGGCAGCGATGCCGCCGCGCAGCCGGTCACCGTAGTCCACCAGTGACTGCAGCGCGAGATAGGCGCCGTAGCCCTCGCCCAACACTGCGACGCGGCTGCGGTCCAGGTCGCGCTGCAGATCGACCCACACCAGCAGCGAGCCGACGTCGCGTACCGCGTCATCGCGCAATGCGCCCTGCCCAGCCTCGCTGAGTTCACGACCCAGACCGCTCGATCCACGCACGTTCGGCGCGATCACGACCGCTCCGAGCTGGTTGACCAGCCATTGCACGAATGGATCGAAGCCGGGGCGGCACTGTCGACCGCCGCCACCGCACAGCAGCAGCAGCACCGCCGGCGGCGTCGCGGCAGCCGCTGCCGGTCGATACATCAGCGCCGTGAGTTCGCGTCGCTGGCTGTCGAGGCGATCCCAGGTCGGAAAGTGCAGCACCTGCGGCACCACGAAGCTTTCCGCGTTCAACGGTCCGACCTCGCTCTGCGTCCAGCGCGTCACGGTCTGGGACTGTGGTTCGAGCACGTACACGTCGCGCGGGGAGCGCACCGATTCGACGTTTAGCGCCAGACGCTGTCCGCTGCCATCGAATTTCACGCCGCTGACGATGCCGGCCGGAAGCGCCGGCACGGTCAGGTCGAGCTTGCGCTGCAGGTCGATCAGCATCACGTGGCTGTTGCCGCCGTCATTGATCGTGTAGGCGATGAAGTGGCCGTCGGCGCTGCGATCGAACAGCTCGACGTCGTGGCTGGCATCGCTGCCGAGCTCGCGCCAGCCGTGCCCATCGAGACCGAGGTAAGCCAGCTGCTGGTAGTGCACGGCGTCGGCCGACGGACCATGACCGGTCAGCACCAATACCCCGCGGCCATCGGTGGCGAAGCGCGCATCGCGCACGGTAAGTGCTGCGGTCGCAGCGCCAGCCTTGGCGGCCCGCGCATGCTTGGCATCGTTGCCGGCGGCAATCCCCACCGGCGTGAGTTCACCGCCGTCGACCGCTGCGATCTGCAGTTCGCATTCCGGCGGCTCGCCCTCGCTGCCGCCGCCGATCGGATTGACGATGCCCGCGCCGTTGTCACCCGAGCGTTCGCGTCCGACCAGCAAGTGCTTGTCGTCCAGCGACCAGTCGTAGGTGCGCCAGCGATTGCCGGCGCCGCCGACGATCAGTCGCGGTGTCGCGCCGGGAACCGTGGTATCGAGTACGTAGACGTCGATGTCCACGCCGTTGCGACGATTGCTGGTGAACGCGATCCGCCGGCCGTCATGCGCCCACAGCGGCGGGCCGTCGCGATGGCCGGCGTCGGTCAGCGTCGCGACCGAATGATCCGTCAGCCGCTGCAGGAACAGCTGGCTGGTCTCGCCACCGTGCAGCAGCTCGCGGTAGGCGAACGCATCGCTCACGTACGGCCGCGCCGCCGCGCCGGCGATGCCGCCGGGCGCGAAGCTCACCTGCTCGCGCATGCCAAGCGGGGTTCTCAATCGATGAATCTGGACGCTGTCGCCGAAGCGCGTCGCCACCAGCATGCTGCCGTCGAGCAACCAGTCGACGAAGCTGGCCGAACGGGATTGCAGATACGGCCACAGCGTGGCGATCGTGTTCGGATCGGCAGCGGTGAGCCCGTCCAGCATCAGCGCGCTCGGCGGTTGCTGCGACAGCGCCGCGCCGCTGGCCCAGAGCAGCGCCACCGTCAACGATCGCAACAGTACCCAGTTGAATTGCCGCATGGCATTGGTATGGTGCCTGAGATGCCCGAACGCTTCACTGCCTACCGCATTCATCAGCGCGACGCCGGCGTCGATGCGCGCTTCGAACAATTGTCGCTCGAGGATCTGTCGCCCGGCGAGGTGGTGATCCGGGTCTCGCACTCGAGCATCAATTATAAGGATGCGCTCGCGGCCACCGGCGCCGGGCGAATCCTGCGTCGCTACCCACTGGTCGGCGGCATCGACCTGGCTGGCGAGGTCGAGCAGTCGAGCGATCCGGCCTACAAGGTCGGCGATCCGGTGCTGGTGACCGGTTGTGGCCTGTCGGAGACGCGCGATGGCGGTTATGCGCAGCTGGCGCGCGTGCCGGCGGCGGCGGTGGTGGCGATGCCGGCCGGCATGGATGCCTTCACCGCCATGGCGCTGGGCACCGCCGGCTTTGCCGCCGCGCGCGCCATCATACGCATGGAAGCCAACGGCCAGAGCCCGGCGCTCGGGCCGGTGGTCGTTACCGGAGCCACCGGCGGCGTCGGATCGCTCGCGATCGACATGCTCTGCGCCAAGGGTTACCAAGTGGTTGCCGTGACCGGCAAAGCACAGTCCGAGGAGTATCTGCGCGCGCTCGGGGCCGGGCAGCTGCTGCTGCGCCAGGAGCTGCAGTTCGGCAAGCAGGCGCTGGAATCCACGCGTTGGGGCGGCGCGATCGATAATGCTGGCGGCGATCTGCTGGCCTGGCTGCTGCGCACCACGCATGACGGCGGCAGCGTGGCCAGCGTCGGACTGGCGGCTGCGGCCGAGCTGCACACGACCGTGATGCCCTTCATCCTGCGCGGCGTGAGTCTGCTCGGGGTGAATTCGGCCGCGGCGCCGCGCGCGGTGCGGCTGGCCGTGTGGCAGCGCCTGTCGAGCGACCTTATGCCCCGGCATCTGGAGCGCATCGTCACGCGCAATCTTCAGTTCGCCGCCCTGCCCACGGCCTTCGAGTCCTACCTGAAGAGCAGTGTCGTCGGCCGCACCGTGGTGCACATGGGCCGCGCCGCGGCCCGGAAGTGAGTTCCGGCGAGGAGCGCCGACTGATCGAGGCCGCGGACGCGCTCGGCGCCAGGCTGTCATCGTCCCAGGCGGTGTTCGCGCTGCGGCTGCTGGACGAGCTCGATACCTGGAATCGCACTTATAGCCTGACCGCGATCAGCGGCCGCCAAGCCATGATCACGGCGCATCTGCTCGACAGCCTGAGTGCGTTGGGCGAACTATCCGGCAGCCGGATCGCCGACGTCGGCACCGGCGCGGGCTTTCCCGGCCTGCCCTTGGCGCTGGTGTCCCCGCAGCGCCAGTTCACCCTGATCGATTCGGTGGCAAAAAAAATCCGTTTTGTGACGCACGCGGCGCGCGTGCTGGCGCTGTCCAACGTCACGGCGCTGCAGACGCGGGTGGAGGCGCTGACGCCCGCGGAGCCGTTCGATACCGTACTGGCGCGCGCCTTTGCCTCTCTGCCCGACCTGCTGCGTGCGGTGCAGGGGCTGTGTGGGGCCTCGACCCGCGTGCTGGCCTTCAAGGGACGCTATCCGCACGACGAACTCGCCGAACTGCCGCCCGGCTGGCGGCTGGAGCGCTCGTTGCCGATCACGATCCCGGGACTCAACGCCGAGCGCCACCTGCTCAGATTGGTGCCACAGGTTGCGTGAGCTTCGCCTCGCTCGCGACCAGTAGCGTCGAGGGCAGCGGGAACGCGCTGGCGAGCGATACCAGCAGCGCGGCCACGTACTGAATCGACTGGATCAGCAGCGCGGCCAGCCACACGGTCAGGTCCGGGCCGGCGAATTCCCTGGGCAGGGTGCGAATACCGAGCGCGCAGCACCACAGCGCCACCATTAGCAGCGTCTCTTCGCGCGCGCCCGCCAGTGCCGCGGCCAACCGGTGTGGCGCGGTGCGTTTAGGGGTGCGGAAGAACGCCTCATTGCGCGTCAGCAGCCCCTTGAGCACCGCCAGCCCGATGGTGTGCGCCAGCGCCAGACCGGAGATCGCGGCCGCCGCGGTCTGGCGAACGTTGAGGCCGACACGGTGGGTATACAGGTGTACCAGCTTGACCAGCTTGAACATGAACAACGACAGCGGCAGCACTGAGAACACCATCAGCGGCGGATCGATCTTCGGCCACGCCAGGATCATCGCCAGCGACCAGCCGATCGCAGCAACGTTGAACAGCAGGTTGAAGCCATCTGCGAGCCAGGGCAGCCATCCGGCGATGAAGTGATAGCGCTGGCCTGCGGTCAGCGCGCTGTGCGTCGGGCGCAGCAGCGCGGCGCCGTGGTATCGCAGGATTTGCATGGCGCCGTAGGCCCAGCGAAAGCGCTGGCACTTGTAGTCGACGAAGGTGTCGGGCATCAGGCCGCGGCCGTAGCTGCAAGGCACGTACACCGCCTCATAGCCGGCCTCGAATACCCGCAGGCCCAGTTCGGCGTCTTCGGTGATGCACCACTCCGACCAGCCGCCGACCGCGCTTAAGACGAAGCGCCGTACCAGCGTCATGGTGCCATGCTGGATGATCGCGTTGCGCTCGTTGCGCGTGATCATGCCTATATAGAAGAAGCCGCGGAATTCGGCGTAGCACATGGCCTTGAAGGCGCTCAAGGTTTCGTCGCGATAGTCCTGCGGCGCCTGCACGATGGCGATGCGGGCATCCTCGAAGGCCGGCATCAGGTCGTACAGCCAGTTCGGCTCAACCTTGTAGTCGCTGTCGATTACCGCCACCACCTCGGCGTCGGCGGCGGTATGCGCCAGGGCGAGGTTGAGCGCACCGGCCTTGAACCCGGCCAGCTGCGCGACGTGATAGAAGCGAAAGCGCTCGCCAAGCTTGGCGCAATGCGCCTCGACCGGACGCCATACGGCCTCCTCGCGCGTGTTGTTGTCGATGACCAGCACTTCGTAATTGGGATAGTTCAGGCGCGCCAAAGCATCCAGCGTTTCGATCAGCATGTCGGGCGGTTCGTTGTACGCCGGCACGTGGACCGACACCTTGCGCACCCGGGCCGGCGCATAGCGCGCCGGATCGAACAGGCGCCGATAGGCGCCGGTCCAGCGCGCCTCGGCCCACTCGTGCGCCTCGGCGAACAGCACCGCGACCACGCCCAGCATGCCGAGGATCAGCAGCGTGCCGACCACCACGGCGGCCGGCGTCAGGTATTGCTGCATGTAGTCGTACACCACCCATACGGTGATCGTGGCGGCGCCATACACCACCACCGCCAGCAGCGAGCGTCCGAGCGTGCGCATCGAGCCGCTGTGTACGTAAAACACCCCGAGCATCAGCAGCGCCAGCGTCACCGAGATCGCCGCCAGCATGTGCCACTCCGGGATGCGCACGATCGGGGCGACGAATTCGAATTTCGGGCGCCGGGCGACATCGTAGATGCCCCAGTAGGCGCCGACCGCGCCTTCATCGCGCGCCTTCCACGGCTGATCGAACGCTTCCATCAGGTAGTAGCGCTCGTTCTCCCTTTCGGCGCGCGCCAGGAAGCGGCGTAGAAACAGCGCCTCGTTCGACACCGAGGCCACGGCAGCGCCGCGGATCCGGCCCTCCGATGGCCAGCCGATCTCGCCGATGATCACCGGCTTTTTCGGGTAAGCCTGCTGCACCGCCTTGAGCTCACGAAAGCAGAACTCCACTGCCGACTCCACATCCACGCCTTCCCAGTACGGGAACAGGTGTACCGCGATGAAGTCGACGTGGTGCGCGATCTCCGGATTGTGCAGCCAGGCGTCCCAGGTATCGGCATAGCCGACCGGCTGGCGGATCGATGCGCGCGCCCGATCCAGGGCCGCGGCCAGCTCGGTGGCGGTCAGATCGCCGCGCAGCAGCACCTCGTTGCCGACGATCACGCGGACGATGTTGCGATGTTCCCGCGCCAGCGCGATGCCGGTGCGCAGCTCCTCCTCGTTCGCGGCGGCGTCCTTGTCCAGCTGCACACCCAGGGCGACGCTGATGTTGTGCTTGGCGGCCAGCTCCGGAATCTTGCCGAGCGAGCCCAGTACCGAATAGGTACGCACCGCGTAGGTTTTTTTTGCCAGCAGCTTCAGATCCGAGTCGATCTGCTCGGTCGACGGAATGTCCTTGCTGCCGAACGGATTTTGGTCGGCCGCGTAGGGCGAGAACGCCACGCCCTGGATATGCGCCGGCCAGGGCGGCTCGCTCTCCGGACGATTCAGATAACCCCAAACACCGAAAGTCATGACCGCGAATACCACGGCCACAAGCACTCCGGACACCACCCTCATGGTCACAGTTTACCTGTAGTCCGGAGCCGCCAACGGCTAGACTAAGGACGCTATGAGGCGCGTCATCGCGGTTGCGAATCAAAAGGGTGGCGTCGGCAAGACCACCACGGCCGTGAACCTCGCCGCATCGTTCGCTGCGATGCGCCGGCGGGTGCTGCTGATCGACATGGATCCGCAGGGCAACGCCACCACTGGCTTCGGCATCGACAAGAGTGCCATCTCGCGCGGTAGCTGCGAGGTGCTGCTGGGCGAATGCAGCGCGGCGGATGCGCTGCGCCGCATCGAGCCGATCGGCAGCTCCCACGGACACAGCCCGCTGGCGGTGCTGCCGGCGAATCAGGATCTGACCGCGGCCGAAGTACGCATGCTGGCGCTGCCCAGTGGGCGCGAGCTGCGGCTGCGCAGCGCCCTTGAGCCGATCCGGACCGACTTCGACCTGGTGCTGATCGACTGCCCGCCGGCCCTGAATATGCTCACGGTCAATGCGCTGGTAGCGGCCGACAGCGTGCTGATCCCGATGCAGTGCGAGTACTACGCGCTCGAAGGGCTGTCCTCGCTGATCGCGACCATCGATCAGATCCGCGCGACCGCCAATCCGGCGCTGGAGATCGAGGGCATCCTGCGCACCATGTACGATGCGCGAAATAATCTGGCGGTGGAAGTCGCCGCGCAGCTGATGATGCATTTCGACGACAAGGTGTTTCGCACCGTGGTGCCGAGAAATGTCCGCCTGGCCGAAGCGCCCAGCTTCGGCAAGCCGGCCCTGGTGCACGATCCAGACTCGCGTGGCGCGCTGGCCTACCTGGCGCTGGCAGGAGAGATGCTGCGGCGGGACGAGGGCGGGTTTGCAGCCAGCCGATCGCGCAGCGCCGGCAGCCACGCGCTCGCCACCAGCGCACCGACCACCGAATCCGCGCGATGACGCAGAAGAAGCCGACGCTGGGGCGCGGCCTGGCCGACCTGCTTGGGCAGGCCCGAACGACCACCGCCGCAGGCCCGGCAGCGCCGGCCGACACGGCGCGCAGCCCCGCCGACCAGCAACTGGCGCAGCTGCCGCTCGATGTCCTGCAGCGCGGGCGTTATCAGCCGCGCGTGGACATGCGGCCCGAGACACTGGGCACGCTGGCCGACTCGATCCGCAGCCAGGGCGTGGTGCAGCCGATCGTGGTGCGGCCGATCGGCCCCCCGGACGAGCACGGCGAGCGGCGCTACGAGATCATCGCCGGCGAGCGGCGCTGGCGCGCGGCCCAGCAGGCCGGACTGCGCGAGATTCCGGCGATCATCCGGCAGATTCCCGACGATGCCGCGATCGCGATGGCGCTGATCGAGAACATCCAGCGCGAGAATCTCAATCCGCTGGAAGAGGGCCGCGCCCTCGAACGGCTGATCTCGGAGTTCGGACTGACCCACCAGCAGGCCGCCGATGCCGTCGGGCGCTCGCGCGCTGCGGTCAGCAATCTGCTGCGGCTGCTGGAGCTGCCGCCCGAGGTGTGCGAGCGGCTCGAGCGCCGCGAACTGGAGATGGGGCACGCGCGCGCCCTGCTCGGCCTGCCACAGCGGCGCCAGCAGATCGAGGTCGCGACGTTGATCGCCCGCAAGGGACTATCGGTGCGCGAGGCCGAAGCCCTGGTTCGGCGCATCGTCGAGCCCGGGTCCTCTGCCGCGGGCGGCAGCGCGGCTGCAATTGATCCCAACATTCAGCGACTTGAGGATGATCTGGCCGAAAAACTTGGCGCCAAGGTAGCGATACAGCATTCCGCGGCCGGCAAAGGCAAGCTGCTGGTGCTCTACAACAGTCTGGATGAACTGGACGGGATCCTTGCGCACATCCGCTGACTTAGCGCGTATGGACGCGCGACGAGGCGGTCTCTATAATCCGCCGACTTTTCGGCTGGCCTAAGCGTAAGTGGCTGTTGTCACTCGGGTTATGGCAAGTCAGAATTCGGCCGCAGTCGTGCGGCCACCACCCCTTGAGCGGGTACTACGGTGATTGGGATCGACCTGGCCAACGCGCGGCGGCTGGTTCTCCACGTCGTGCTGGGCCAGGCGCTGGTGACGCTGCTGGCGGTTGTCGCGAGCGCTCTGTTGGCCGACGCTCGGGCCGCGCTGTCGGCGGGCTTGGGCGGCGGCATCAGCACGCTTGCGAGCCTTACGATGGGCGTGCTGATCTTGAGCGGCAGTTCGGCGGATCCGCAGCGCGCGGTGCGAGCGTTCTATGCCGGCGAGGCGGCAAAGATCGCGGTCGTGGTGGTGCTTTTCGTGGTGGTGCTGAAGACGATCAGGGTTGACGCGCTGGCCATGCTCGGCGCCTACATCGCAACCTTCGTGGTGTTCTGGGTCGCGCTGGCGAATGCGTTGCCCGCGCCAGGCGGCAGACAGATAGGGTAGAGGGCAGCAGAGCAGTCGATGGACGCCAACGAGTACATCCAGCATCACCTGACGTATCTGTCGAATCGCAGTGCCAGGGGCATCGTCGATTTTTCGTCACTGCATCTGGACAGTGTGTTCTTCTCGGTGCTGCTGGCGGTGGTGTTCGGCGGCATGTTCTACCTGGCGGCACGCAAGGCCACTGCCGGTGTGCCGGGTAAATTTCAGAACTTCGTGGAATGGCTGGTCGAGTTCGTCGATACCCAGGTCAAGGACAGCTTTCAGGGCACCAACCGGCTGCTGGCGCCGCTGGCGCTGACGATCTTCTGCTGGGTATTTCTTTTCAATGCCATGGACCTGCTGCCGGTGGATCTGCTGCCGGCGATCGCCCACGGAGTCGGGCTGCAGCACCTGAAGGTGGTACCGAGCGCGGATATGAATGTCACCTTCGCGCTGTCGCTCACAGTGTTCATCCTGATGATCTACTACAGCATCAAGATGAAGGGCCTGGGCGGATTCGCCGCCGAGCTGTCGCTGCGGCCCTTCAGCAGCAGCAACCGGGTGGTGCAGGTGCTACTGATACCAGCCAACCTGGTGCTCGAGATCGTTCCGCTGCTGGCGCGCCCGATCTCGCTGTCGCTGCGTCTGTACGGCAACATGTTCGCCGGCGAGATGATCTTCATCCTGCTGGCGTTGCTGACGCTCAAGGGCCTCGGCTCGCTGTCGCACTTCAGCGGCTGGTTCTTCCTGCTGCTGCAATTCTTGCTGGCGATGGTCTGGGCCATCTTCCATCTGCTGATCATCACGCTGCAGGCCTTCATCTTCATGGTGCTGAGCGTGGTGTATCTGGCGATGGCCCAGGAGCATCACTGACGCCGCGCCGCGCACACCGATCACTTTTAGGCTTCGTCTAGGAGAGTTGAATGGAAAACATCGCACACGTCCAGGCCATGACCGTACTGGCGGTCGGAATCATCTTCGGCATGGGCGCCTTCGGCACCGCCATCGGCTTCGGTATTCTCGGCGGCCGCTTCCTCGAGGGCGCGGCGCGTCAGCCGGAGCTGATGCCGATCCTGCAGGTCAAGATGTTCATCGTCGCGGCGCTGGTCGATGCCGTGGCAATGATCGGCATTGGCTTCGGGCTGTTCTTCACGTTCGCGAATCCGTTCACGGCCGGTCTCGGCCACTGACAGCGCGCCAGCCGGCCAGGAGACTGCCGTGAACATCAATCTCACGCTGTTCGTGCAGATGATCGTCTTCGTCGTTTTGGTCTGGTTCACGATGAAGTACGTATGGCCGATGATCTTAGGGCCGATGGAAGAGCGCGCGCGCAAGATCGCTGCCGGCCTGGCCGCCGGTGAGAAGGGCGAGCAGGAGTTGGCGCAGGCGCGTGAGCGCGCCGACACGATCGTGCGCGAGGCGCGCGCCGTGGCCCATCAGATGGACGAGCAGGTGCAGCGGCGCTCGACCGAGACCGTCGAGGCCGCCAAGCAGACCGCGCGGAACGAGAGCGCCCGCCTGCTGGCCGCCGCCCAGGCCGAGGTCAGCAACGAGACCGTACGCGCCAGCGAACAGCTGCGGCGACAATTCGGATCGCTGGTGGTGCAGGCCGCCTCGAGACTGGTCGAGCACGAGGTGGATGAGAGCACTCACGCCAAGCTGCTGCAGCAGCTGACCGAAGACATCGCCCATGGCTGAACTGGCCACTGCTGCCCGTCCGTACGCGCGCGCCGCCTTCGGCAGCGCCGGTTCCGGGCTGCCGGCCTGGAGCACGTTCCTGCAGCGCGCCGCCGCGGTTGTGCAGGATTCGCGAGTGTTGCCGCTGATCGGCAATCCGCGCGTACCGGTCAGCGAGTTGGTGCAGTTTCTGGCGCAGATCGCAATCGAAGGCCCGGGCACAAGCGAGCAGTCGGTGGAGCAGCGCAACTTCCTGCAGCTGCTGGCCGACAATCGCCGCCTCAAGCTGCTGTCTGCGATCGCGCTGCAGTTCGACGCCTTGCGCGCCGAGTCCGAACGGATCGCCAATGTCGAGGTGGTCTCGGCCCGGGCACTGACCGGTGAGCAATCCAAACAGTTGCAGCAGGCACTCGAGCGGCGTCTTAAGCTCACGGTGCGCCTGCATCCGCAGGTGGATCAATCTCTGCTGGGCGGCGCCATCGTGCGCTACGGGGATTTCGTGGTCGACGGGTCGCTGCGCGGGCGCATCGACCGGCTGGGCACCGCAGTGGGCGGCGTCTGATACAACATTTGCAAGGATTGTTCTCATGTCCATCAAGCCATCCGAAATCAGCGAGCTGATCAAGCAACGCATCGAGCATTTTCAGGCGGCCGCGGAAGCGCGCAACACCGGCATCGTGGTGTCGGTCACCGACGGCATTTGCCGCATCTACGGGCTCGCGGACGTGCGCTATGGCGAGATGGTCGAGTTTCCCGGCTCGCTGTTCGGCCTGGCGCTCAACCTGGAGCAGGACAGCGTCGGTACGGTGGTGCTCGGTGACTACAAATCGATCCGCGAAGGCGACACCGTCAAGACCACTGGGCGCATTCTCGAGGTGCCGGTGGGTCCGGAGCTGCTGGGGCGCGTGGTCGATGGGCTGGGTGAGCCGATCGATGGCAAGGGTCCGATCAAGGCCCACGCCCGTGCGCCGATCGAACGCGTGGCGCCGGGTGTGATCTACCGCCAGTCGGTCAGCCAACCGGTGCAGACCGGCTACAAGGCGGTGGATGCGATGGTGCCGATCGGACGCGGACAGCGCGAGCTGATCATCGGCGATCGCCAGACCGGCAAGACCGCGCTCGCGATCGACACGATCATCAATCAGAAGTCCTCGGGCATCAAATGCATCTATGTCGCGATCGGACAGAAGCAGTCCTCGATCGCCAACGTGGTGCGCAAGCTGGAAGAGCACGGCGCCATGGCGCACACCATCATCGTGGCCGCGTCGGCCTCGACGCCGCCGTCGATGCAGTATCTGTCGGCCTACTCCGGTGTGACCATGGGCGAATACTTCATGGATGCCGGCGAGGACGCACTCATCATCTATGACGATCTGTCCAAGCAGGCCGTGGCCTACCGGCAGATCTCGCTGCTGCTGCGCCGGCCGCCGGGCCGCGAGGCCTTTCCCGGCGACGTGTTCTATCTGCACTCGCGGCTGTTGGAGCGCTCGGCGCGCGTCAACGCGGAATACGTCGAAAAGGCCACAAAGGGCAAGGTCAAGGGCAAGACCGGCTCGCTCACCGGCCTGCCAATCATCGAAACGCAGGCCGGCGACGTGACCGCGTTCGTGCCCACCAACGTGATCTCGATCACCGACGGTCAGATCTTCCTGGAGTCGGATCTGTTCAACGCCGGCATCCGGCCGGCCATGAACGCCGGTATCTCGGTGTCGCGCGTCGGCGGTGCTGCACAGACCGACATCATCAAGCGCCTGGGTGGAGGCATCCGCCTGGCGCTGGCACAGTATCGCGAGCTGGCGGCGTTCTCGCAGTTCGCATCCGACCTCGACGAGGCCACCCGTCGTCAGCTCGAGCGCGGCCAGCGCGTCACCGAAGTGATGAAGCAGCGTCAGTATGCGCCCATGTCGGTGGCCGAGATGGCGCTATCGATCTACGCGGTCAACAACGGCTACATGGACAAGGTCGACCGCAAGAAGGTGGTCGAGTTCGAGACCGCGCTGCAGGGGTTCGCGCGCTCCAGCCATCGCCCGGCGCTGGATGCCATCAATGCCGATCCGACCCTGAAGAAGCACGAGGCCGCACTGAAAAAGATCTGCGACGACTTCGCTACCACCGGCGCTTACTAGAGGATCACGCGCCGATGCCCGGCACCAAGGAAATCCGCAACAAGATCGCCAGCGTCAAGAGCACGCAGAAGATCACCAAGGCGATGGAGATGGTTGCGGCCAGCAAGATGCGTCGTGCGCAGGAGCGCATGCGCATGGCGCGCCCGTACGCCGAGAAGGCGCGCGCCGTCATCAGCCATCTGAACGAGGCCAACCCGGACTTTCGCCACCCGTTCCTGCTGGAGCGTGACACCAAGGCGATCGGCATCGTGGTGATCTCGACCGACCGCGGCCTGTGCGGTGCGCTGAACGCCAACGTCTTCAAGGCCACCCTGCAGCTGATGCGCGAGTGGCAGGGCAAGGGTGCCGGCATCAACTTGTGTGTCATCGGCAGCAAGGCGCTGGCGTTCTTTCGCCGGCTGCAGTTGCCGCTGCTGGCAAGCATCACCGGACTGGGCGATCGGCCGCACGTGCGCGATCTGATCGGGACGGTCAAGGTGATGCTGGATGCCTACCGCGAGCGCAAGCTCGACCGGCTGTTTCTGGTGCACGCGCGCTTCGTCAACACCATGTCGCAGAAGCCCGAGGTGCTGCAGTTGCTGCCGGTTCCGCAGCTGAGCGGCGACTCCGGATTGCAGGAGCACTGGGACTACATCTACGAGCCCTCCGCGCTCGACATCCTGGATGGTCTGCTGATGCGCTACATCGAGTCGCAGGTGTACCAGGGCGCGGTCGAAAACGTGGCCTCGGAAATGGCGGCCCGCATGGTGGCGATGAAGAGCGCGGCCGACAACGCCGGCAAGCTCATCAGCGAGCTGCAGCTGGTCTACAACAAGGCGCGGCAGGCGGCGATCACCAAGGAGCTGGCCGAGATCGTGGGCGGCGCGGCCGCGGTTTGAGTTGCGAAATGAACTGGCACGGCGCACCGCCGGTGCGCACGAGGTAAGGTGAACATGGCTAATGGCAAGATTACCCAGATCATCGGCGCGGTCGTCGACGTGGAGTTTCCGCGCGAGTCGATCCCCAAGATCTACGAAGCACTGAAGCTGACTGATACCGATCTGACGCTGGAAGTGCAGCAGCAGCTCGGTGACGGTGTGGTGCGCACCATCGCGATGGGGCCGTCCGAAGGACTCAAGCGCGGCCTCGCCGTCAACGCCACCGGCGCACCCATCCAGGTACCGGTCGGCGCCGCGACGCTCGGCCGCATCATGGACGTGCTCGGTGACCCGCAGGACAACCGCGGGCCGGTGCAGGCCAAGGAGCACTGGCCGATTCATCGCCCGGCGCCCAGCTACGAGGAGCAGTCCGGCGGCCAGGATCTGCTCGCCACCGGCATCAAGGTGATCGATCTGCTGGTGCCGTTCGCCAAGGGCGGCAAGGTCGGCCTGTTCGGCGGTGCCGGCGTCGGCAAGACCGTCAACATGCTGGAGTTGATCAACAACATCGCCAAGCAATACTCCGGCCTGTCGGTGTTCGCCGGTGTCGGCGAGCGCACTCGCGAGGGCAATGACTTCTATCACGAGATGATGGAGTCGGGCGTCATCGACAAGGACAATCTGCCCAACTCCAAGGTGGCGATGGTGTACGGTCAGATGAACGAGCCACCGGGCAATCGGCTGCGTGTCGCGCTGACCGGCCTGACGATGGCGGAATACTTTCGCGACGAGAAGCAGGCCGGCGGCCGCGGCCGCGACATCCTGTTCTTCATCGACAACATCTACCGCTACACGCTGGCGGGCACCGAGGTGTCGGCGCTGCTGGGCCGCATGCCCTCCGCGGTCGGCTATCAGCCGACCCTGGCCGAGGAGATGGGCGTGCTGCAGGAGCGCATCACCTCGACCAAGACCGGATCGATTACCTCGATCCAGGCGGTGTACGTGCCGGCCGATGACCTGACCGATCCGTCTCCCGCCACCACCTTCGCGCATCTGGATGCCACCGTCGTGCTGGACCGTCAGATCGCCGCGCTCGGTATCTATCCGGCGGTCAATCCGCTCGACTCCACCAGCCGCCAGCTCGATCCGCTGGTGGTCGGCGACGAGCACTACGACACCGCGCGTGCGGTGCAGGCGGTGCTGCAGCGATATAAGGAGCTGCAGGACATCATCGCGATTCTCGGCATGGACGAGCTGTCGGAAGAAGATCGGCTGTCGGTGTACCGCGCACGCAAGGTGCAGCGCTTCCTGTCGCAGCCGTTCAATGTCGCCAAGGTGTTCACCGGCCAGGACGGCAAGATCGTTTCGCTCAAGGAAACCATCCGCGGCTTTCGCGGCATCCTCGACGGCCAGTACGATTCGTTGCCGGAGCAGGCGTTCTACATGGTCGGCGGCATCGACGAGGCAGTCGAGAAGGCCAAGACGCTGCAGTAATGAATACCATCGACGTCGACATCGTCAGCGCAGAGGGCGAGATCTTCTCGGGTCCGGCGCGCATGGTGTTTCTGCCGGCCTCCGAGGGCGAGCTCGGCGTCACGCCGCGACACGCACCGCTGCTGTCGTTGCTCAAACCCGGTGAGGTGCGGGTGCAGACCGCGGAGGGTGAGGAACTCTTCTTCTATGTCGGCGGCGGTGCGCTCGAGATCCAGCCGAACAGGGTTACCGTGTTGGCCGATACCGCGGCCCGCGCCAAGGACCTGGATGAGGCCGAGGCGCTGGCGGCGCGCCAGCGCGCCGAGCACGCGCTGTCGCAACAGCACGACAAGATCTCCCAGGCGGAGGCCCAGGCGGAACTGGCGCGCGCGATCGCGCAGCTGAAATTGATTGAAAGGTTGCGCAAGATCAAAGGCTGAAGCGCTCAAACTGATACAATTTCGCGATGTCGCGCAAGCAGCCTCGGGCCGCGCCACCGGCCGCACATGCCACTGCACCCCTGTCGATCGTGATCCTGGCCGCGGGACAGGGGAAGCGCATGCAGTCCGACATTCCCAAGGCGCTGCAGCCGCTGGCCGGCGTGCCGATGCTGTCGCACGTGCTCGAGCTGGCGGCGACTCTGGATCCGGCCTCGGTTCACGTGGTCTACGGCCACGCCGGCGAGCGCGTGCGCGAGCTGTTCGAGGATGGCCGCCGCCACTGGTCGCTGCAGGCCCAACAGCTCGGCACCGGCGACGCTCTGCGTCAGGCGATGCCGGGCGTGCCCGACGCCCACCAGGTGCTGGTGCTGTTCGGCGATGTACCGTTGCTGCTGCCCGAAACGTTGCGCGCACTGGTGGCGCGCTCAGATCAGCGCGGCGTTGCGCTGCTTACCGCGCGGCTGGCCGATCCCAGTGGCTACGGCCGGGTGGTGCGCGACGCGCGCGGCAAGCTGCTGCGCATCGTCGAGGAGAGCGATGCCACCCCCGCACAGCGTCGTATCCACGAGGTCAATACCGGCGTGCTGGTGGCGAGTGCCCGGTTTTTAAAGGCCTGCATGGCGAATCTTAAGCCGAGCAACGCTCAGCGCGAGTACTACCTGACCGATGTCATCGGCATGGCCGTGCGCCAGAAGCTGCGCGTCGCAACGCTTGAGACCAGCGACGCAGCCGAGGTGCAGGGCGTCAACGACAAGATGCAACTGGCACTGGTCGAAGCCGAGTACCGCCGTCGGCGCGCACGCGCGCTGATGGCACAGGGCGTGACGCTGATCGATCCGACGCGGGTCGACTTGCGAGGGCCGATCACGGTCGGCCGCGACGTGGTGCTGGATGTCAACGTGGTGCTCGACGGACCGATCGAGCTGGGTGACGGGGTTCGCATCGGCCCCAATTGCGTGCTCAACAACGTCGCCGTCGGCGCGCGTACCGTGCTGTTCCCCAATTGCGTGCTGCACGATGCGCAGATCGGCTGCGACTGCCAGATCGGACCCTTCACACGCATGCGGCCCAAGGTGCGCATCGCCGACGGGGTGCATCTGGGAAATTTCGTCGAGATCAAGAACAGCGCCATCGGCACCGGCAGTAAGGTCAATCACCTGAGCTACGTCGGTGACTCCGAGGTCGGCAGCACCGTCAACGTCGGCGCCGGCTCGATCACCTGCAACTACGACGGCGCCAACAAGTGGCGAACCGAGATCGGCGATCGCGCCTTCATCGGCTCGGGCGCGATGCTGGTAGCGCCAATCCGGATCGGCGCGGGAGCCACGATCGGCGCCGGATCCACGATTACCGAGGACGCGCCGGCCGAGAAGCTGACGCTGGCGCGCAGCCGCCAGGTCACGCTCGAGCAGTGGGAACGGCCGCGCAAGAAAGGCTCCAAGCCATGATGCGGATAGCCGAGAGATCGTCACACCCATGTGCGGAATAGTCGGCGGCGTCACCGATCGGAACATCGTTCCGATCCTGATTGAGGGCCTGAAGCGGCTCGAGTATCGCGGCTACGATTCGGCCGGCATGGCGGTGCTGGATGACGCCGGGCATCTGCAGCGGCTGCGCACCGTCGGTAAGGTGCGCGCGCTCGAGCAGGCGCTGACACAAACGCCGGTGGTGGGGCGCGTCGGCATCGCTCATACCCGTTGGGCCACCCACGGAGTGCCGAGCGAGCGCAATGCGCATCCGCACATCTCGCGCGATGGCCTGGCGATCGTACACAACGGCATCATCGAGAACTACGCGGAGCTGCGCGAGGATCTGAAGAGCGCCGGCTATCAGTTCAGCTCCGAGACCGACACCGAAGTGGTGGCGCACCGTGTGCACTTCAATTTGGAGAAGCTCGGCGATCTGTTCAAGGCGGTGCGCGCCACGGTGGCCGAGCTCGAGGGCGCCTACGCCCTGGCGATCGTCGGCGAGAGTGAGCCCGACCGGATCATCGTCGCGCGGATGGGCTGCCCGGTGGTACTCGGTCTGGGCGTGGAGGAAAACTTCGTGGCCTCGGACGTCGCCGCGCTGCTGCCGGTCACGCGGCGCTTCATGTTCCTGGACGAGGGCGACGTCGCCGAAGTTCACCGCAGCGGTGTGCGCGTAATCGATCGCGAAGGCAACAGCGCCGATCGTCCGGTGAAGGAGAGCGAGCTTACGGCCGAGGCGGCCGAGAAGGGCCCCTATCGGCACTTCATGCTCAAGGAGATTCACGAGCAGCCGCGCGCTGTCGCCAACACGCTGCAGGAGCGGGTCGCCAATGGACGCCTGCTGGAGGCCGTGTTCGGACCGGCCGCCAGCGCGATATTCGAGCAGGTCGAGGCGGTGCAGATCATCGCCTGCGGTACCAGCTACCACGCCGGCGTGGTGGCCAGCTACCTGATCGAGCAGATCTGCCGCATGCCCTGCCGCACCGAGATTGCCAGCGAGTATCGCTATCGCAATCCGGTGGTGCCGAAGAATTCGCTGTTCGTCTCGATCTCGCAATCGGGCGAAACTGCCGACACGCTGGCAGCGCTGCGCATGGCGGAGCGCAATGGCTACCTGGCGACGCTGACGATCTGCAATTCCCCCGAAAGTTCCCTGGTGCGCGAATCCGACCTGGTGATGCTTACGCGCGCCGGTCCGGAGATCGGCGTGGCATCGACCAAGGCATTCACCACGCAGCTGACCGCGCTTGCGATGCTGATCATCGCGCTGGCGCGCCACAAGGCTTCCGATGCCGAACGTGAGCGCACGCTGGTGACGCGGTTGATCGAGCTGCCGTCGTTGCTGGAGAAGACACTCGAGCTGGATCCGATCATTCACCGCCTGGCGCTACGCTTCGCCGACCGTCACCACGCGCTATTCCTGGGTCGGGGCACCATGCACGCGATCGCGATGGAAGGCGCTCTCAAGCTCAAGGAAATTTCCTACATTCATGCCGAGGCATACGCGGCCGGCGAGCTCAAACACGGTCCATTGGCCCTGGTCGATGCCGACATGCCGGTCGTGGTGGTGGCACCCAACAACGAGCTGCTCGAGAAGCTGAAGTCCAACCTGATGGAAGTGCGCGCGCGCGGCGGCGAACTGTACGTGTTCGCCGATCCCGATGCCGGGCTCGAATCCAGCGACGGAGTGCACGTGATTCAGATGCCCAAGCACGTGGCGGATTTTCAGGCGCCGATCGTCTACTCGATCCCGCTGCAGCTGCTGGCCTATCACGTCGCGATTCTCAAGGGCACCGACGTGGACCAGCCGCGCAATCTGGCGAAGAGTGTGACGGTCGAGTAAGGCCGCCTCCAACTTTTCGCTCCCCGCTGCATTTGTCAAGCAGTCCGGGGACAATCTAATCAAACATTAATTAATGAACTGGTGGACAATCCGCCGGTCAACCATCCGGCTTCTGCGCCGTTGTTTGTTGTCGCCATACCGAATTGACGGGCATTGCAATGCGCCATCTGCTTTCACTGCCGGTCGTCGGACTTGTCGCTGTGCTGTCGGGTTGCTACGGCAGCAGTAGTACAACGCAGTACACCCCCACCGCCACCATCCTGCCGCCGACCTATTCGATCGGCGGCAGCATCGCCGGCCTTTCCGGAACGCTCACCCTGCAGAACAACGGCGGCGACAGCCGCTCGCTCTCGAGCAACGGCGTATTCACTTTTGGTGTGACGTTGCAACCGAACTCGGCGTATGACGTCACCATCGCTACGCAACCGACCAATCAGGTCTGCTCGGTCAGAAACGGTAGCGGTACGGCCACAGCCTCGGTCACGAATGTCAGCGTCGTGTGCAGCCTGAGCTCGACCGCGACCGATATCTGGACCTGGGTTGCTGGCGCTAACTACGCGAATGCGCCAGGCGCCTTTGGCACACAGGGCACGGCGGCAGCGAGCAATGCGCCCGGCGCGCGCCGGCAGCCGATCGCATGGACCGATGTCGCCGGTAACTTCTGGCTGTTCGGCGGCAACAGCGCGGGCAATGTCGGCATGCTCAATGATCTGTGGGAGCACAGCCCTTCTTCGGGACAGTGGGTATGGCAGGGCGGCACACAGGTAACGGGCGCCGCGGCCTCGTACGGCACGCAAGGCACGCCGGCCGCCGGCAACAATCCCGGTGCGCGCGAGGGCGCGGCAAGTTGGACCGATGCAGCGGGCAATCTGTGGCTGTTCGGCGGCGACCGCCTCGCCGGTCAAAATTGGGATGACTTCAACGATCTCTGGAGCTACAGCCCGACCACCGGGCTATGGACCTGGGTCGGCGGCTTGAACACGGCCGGCAACGCAGGCAGCTACGGCACAGAGGGTGTGGCCGCCGCGGGCAATCTGCCGCCGGCGCGTACCGATGCGATCAGCTGGGTGGACAGCGCCGGGGTCTTCTGGCTGTTCGGCGGAACGAAGCTCAATTCGAATGGCAGCTATCTCGCCGTATTCAACGATCTCTGGAGCTACAACCCGACCACCGGGCTATGGACCTGGATCGGCGGCTCCAATACACCCAACGCCGTCGGCGTGTACGGCACCCAGGGGACCGCGGCTGCGGCCAATGTGCCGGGGGCGAGGATGGGGAGCAGCGTTTGGTTGGACGGCAGCGGCAACGTCTGGCTGTTCGGTGGTCTGGGCCTGGGTAACAGCGGCCTTGCGCAGGAATTCAACGACCTGTGGGAGTACAACCCCGGCAGCGGACAGTGGACCTGGGTCGGCGGCTCGAATGGGGCGAATGCCGTGGGTGTCTATGGCACGCAGCGTGCCGGTGCCGCCGGTAACACTCCGGGTGCGCGCGTCGCGGCGGTGTCGTGGAAGGATCAGTCCGGAAATTTCTGGCTATTCGGGGGCTATGAATATGCCCAGGGTGGCGATGTCGGAAATCTGAACGATCTGTGGGAGTACAACCTCGCCGCCGGCGTGTGGATCTGGGTCGGCGGCTCCTCTTCCACCGCGACACCTGGGAACTACGGCACGCAGGGCATTCCCTCCAACAGCAATATGCCTGGCGCGCGCGAGCAGGCGGTCGGATGGGTCGACAGCACCGGCAAATTCTGGCTGTTCGGCGGCTTCGGCTTCGGCGTGAGTTCGTCCGGAGTGGAAGGTGACTTGAGCGACCTGTGGAGCTTCGCGCAGAGTCCCTGAAGGCCCCGTCACGGCGGCGGGGACTAATAATAGAGAGAGGCACCATGATAGGCAGATCGAGCAAGCCGGTACTCACACCGCGCGCTGCGCTACGGGGGGTCGGTTTAGCCGTCGTACTGGCGCTCGTAGCCTGCGGCGGCGGCGGCAAGTCGTCGAACGGCGCTAGCTACACCATCGCCGGCACGATCACCGGTTTGGACGTCGGCAGCGTAGTACTGGCCAATGGCACCGCCACCGTGACGATTGCGGCGGGCGCGACCTCCTGGACTTTTGCGGGCTCCTTTCCCTCGACCAGCAGCTACGCGGTGACGGTGGTGACGCAACCCGCCGCAGAGCTGTGCGAAGTCAGTAACGGCATCGGGGCAACACTGCCCGGCGATGTGGACAGTGTGACGGTAGCCTGCAGCCACTATGGGCAGTGGCTCTGGGAATCGGGCTCGAATAGGGTCAATGCCAGTGGAGTTTACGGCACGCAGGGTACCCCTTCAGCCAGCAACGTTCCGGGCGCGCGCTATGCGGGCAGTTCCTGGACCGACTCGTCCGGCAACCTGTGGCTGTTCGGCGGAGTCGGCTACGACCTGGCCGGGGGTGCCGGAGATCTGAACGATCTGTGGCGATACAGCCCAAGCACCGGACAGTGGGCCTGGATCAGTGGCGGCAACGCCGTCAATGCCGCCGGCATCTACGGCACGCAGGGCACCGCCGCGGCCAACAACGTGCCGGGCGCGCGCTATGCGGCCAGTTCCTGGATCGACTCGTCCGGCAACCTTTGGTTGTTCGGCGGCTATGGCGGTGACTCAACCGGCAGTGCCGGCAAGCTCAACGACCTGTGGCAGTACAGCCCGGGCACCAACGAGTGGACCTGGCTCAATGGCGACAACGTCGACAACGCCGCCGGCGTCTACGGCACCCAGGGCACGCCTTCGGCCGGCAATGTACCGGGCGCGCGCTACGCGGCCAGTTCCTGGATCGACTCGACCGGCAACCTGTGGTTGTTCGGCGGCTTTGGCGGCGACTCAACCGGCAATGCCGGCAAGCTCAACGATCTGTGGCGATACAGCCCGAGCACCGGCCAGTGGGCCTGGATCAGTGGCGGCAGCGCCGGAAATTCCATCGGCGTCTACGGAACACGGGGCACGCCTTCAGCCAGCAATGTACCGGGTGCGCGCCAGGCCGCCAGCGCCTGGATCGGCTCCTCCGGCAACCTGTGGCTATTCGGCGGATACGGCTACGACTCGACCGGAGCGTTGGGCTACCTCCACGACCTGTGGCAATACAGTCCGAGTACTAACGAGTGGACCTGGATTAGTGGCGGAAACCTAGCCAATGCCAGTGGCGTCTACGGCACCCAGAGCACCGGCGCGGCCGGCAATTTGCCCGGAGGACGCCAGGCGGCGAGTTCCTGGATCGACGCCTCCGGCAATCTGTGGCTGTTCGGCGGATACGGCTACGACTCGAGCGGAGCGGTGGGCTACCTCAACGATCTGTGGCAATACAGTCCGAGTACTAACGAGTGGACCTGGGTCAGTGACGGCAACGTCGTCAATGCCAGCGGGGCGTACGGCACCCAGGGCACCGGCGCGGCCGGCAATTTGCCCGGAGGACGCCAGGCGGCGAACTCCTGGACCGACGCCGCCGGCAATCTGTGGCTGTTCGGCGGTGCCGGCGACGGCTCGATCGGCAACGGTTATCTCAACGATCTGTGGCGATTCGTACGCCCGCAGTGACCAGGAGCAGAGCAATGTGTCCTCGAGCAAGCCGCGCTCTGATCTTGCTGGTTGGGGTCACGTTCACACTCGCGGGTTGCGGTGGCAGCAGTCAAAGCACCACTGCGACCGCCAGTACCACCAACTACACGGTGGGCGGCACGATCAGCGGTTTGACTATCGGCAGTGTCGTACTGGCCAACGGCACTTCCACCGTGACGGTTTCGTCGGGCGTGACCTCCTGGATTTTTCCGGACTCCTTCGCGCCGGGCAGCAGCTACTCGGTGACGGTGCAGACCCAGCCCTCCACCGAGCTGTGCGGAGTGACCAGCGGCGCCAGCGGCATGAACACCGGTGATGTGGGCAACGTGACCGTGGTGTGCGGCTTTGGGCAGTGGCGTTGGCAAGCAGGGTTGAATTCGGTCAATGCCAGCGGGGTCTTTGGTACCCAGGGCACCGGCGCGGCCAGCAATGTGCCGGGCGCGCGCTATGCGGGCAGTACCTGGACCGACGCTTCCGGTAATTTCTGGTTGTTCGGCGGGGTGGGTTACGACTCGACCGGGGTTGCAGGGGATCTGAACGATCTGTGGCGGTACAGCCCCAGCACCGGCCAGTGGACCTGGATCAGTGGCGGCAGCGCGCACAATGTCGCCGGCGTTTACGGCACGCAGGGCACCGGCGCGGCCAGCAATGTGCCGGGCGCACGCTACTCGGCCAGCTCCTGGATCGACTCGTCCGGCAAGCTGTGGCTGTTCGGTGGGGTAGGCTATGACTTGACCGGTGGTGTGGGTAATCTGAACGATCTGTGGCGGTACAGCCCCAGCACTGCACAGTGGACCTGGATCAGTGGCGGCAGCGCCGACAATGCCGCCGGCGTCTACGGCACGGAGGACGCTGCCGCGGCCAGCAATGTGCCCGGTGCGCGCTATGCAGCCAGCTCCTGGATCGACGCGTCCGGCAATTTTTGGCTGTTCGGCGGGTACGGCGATGACCTGGACGGAAACCTGGGCTACCTCAACGATCTGTGGCAATTCAGCCCGAGCAGCAAACAGTGGACTTGGGTGGGTGGCGAAGCCGCGTCCGATGCCAGCGCCGACTACGGCACGCTGGGTACCGTGGCGGCCACCAACGTGCCGGGAGCGCGCCAGGCCGCCAGCTCCTGGACCGACTCGTCCGGCAACCTGTGGCTGTTTGGCGGGGTGGGCTATGACGCCACGGGTGGGGTGGGGAATCTGAACGATCTGTGGCAATTCAGCCCGAGCACCGCACAGTGGACCTGGGTCAGTGGCGGCTTTGGCGACAATGTTGGCGGCGTCTACGGCACACGGGGCACCGCTTCGGCCAGCAGTGTGCCGGGCGGGCGCGATTCCACTAGCTCCTGGATCGACTCGTCCGGCAACCTGTGGCTATTCGGCGGGTATGGGTACGACGTCGGCGGACAATTGGGCTACCTCAACGATCTGTGGCAATACAACCCGGGCTCGGGTAGTTGAGCCTGCGAGGCATGTGGTGGCCAAACTTCGGGTGCACAGCTTCGCCATCTCGATCGACGGCTTCGGTGCCGGCCTCAATCAGGATCTGCAAAATCCCATCGGTGCTGGTGGCGTCGACCTGATGGAGTGGTTTTTCCAGACGCGCGTCTGGCGAAGGATGCACGGTCACGGCGACGACGGCGAGAGCGGCATCGACAATGGTTTCGCCCAGCAGGGCTTCGAGGGTATCGGCGCCTGGATCCTTGGCCGCAACATGTTCGGTCCGATCCGGGGGCCATGGCCGGATGAGGGCTGGAAAGGGTGGTGGGGCGAGGAGCCGCCGTATCACGTGCCGGTTTTCGTGCTGACACATCATCCGCGCCCATCGTTGAAGATGCGCGGCGGCACCGACTTTCATTTCGTCACCGACGGGATCGAATCAGCGCTGCATCAGGCGAGGGCGGCGGCTGGCGGGCGCGACGTGCGGCTCGGCGGCGGCGTGGCCACCATCCGGCAGTATCTGCGTGCCGGATTGATCGACCAGCTGCATCTGGTCCAGCGCCCGGTGCTGCTGGGAGCCGGCGAGCACCTGCTCGCGGGTATCAACCTGCGCGCGCTCGGCTACGTCTGCGATCGGTCGGTCGCTGGCGAGCGCGCGGCGCACGTGGTCTTGAGCAGGCATGCCTAGCGCGCCGATCGTGTTGCTGGCCGTGGCGCTGGTATTACCCGCAACGACCCAGGCGGGCGATTGGACTGCCTATCGCGATCCCACGGAGGGCGCCTTCATGCTCGAGGTCCCGGCCGGCTGGCAGGTGGTCGGCGGGCTAAAGCGCCGTTCAGCCAACCAGCCGCATCCGCTGCTCGGCGTGGTCTCGCCCGACGGCCTCACCAAGATCGTATTCGGCGATCCCAGCGCCATCGCCTACAGCGAGCTGACGCCCTCGATGCGGGGACTCGGGTTTCGCGAGGGCCAGCCGTATACGCCGCGGGGTGAACCCGAGCTCATCAACAGCTACCGTACCGGTGAGCAGTGGTCGGAGACCTTGGGAAATCGGGAACTGCAGCAGGACGGCTGCCGCAATATCCAGGTGATCAGCCACCGGAGCCTGCCGCAGATCGCGGACGGCCTGATACCGCCCGCCGGCGTCGAGCATCGCGACACGGTCGGCGAAACTTATTTCCGCTGCGTTTGCAACGACATTCTGTACGTGGGATATGGATTCTCGGAAACCGCCGGCGACTACTACTATCAGGGTTCGCAGGTGATCGCCGGGGCCTGGGGCGACGACACCAGCGTGGTGCTGCTCACGCCGCAGGGTATGGGCGGATTCGCGATGGCGATCGCCAATCACATGCTGCAATCGATGCGCTGGGATCCGTCCTGGTGGCAGCGGCAGTTTCACGCAGCGGTGGCCCAGGCCGACGCGCTCTATGCGCAGGCTACCCACTCAATTTCGCAGCAGGGCCAGAGCTGGGATCAGACCGTGCGCGGCGTCCAGTCTTACGTCAATCCCGATACCGGCAAGATGTGGGAAGTGCCGATCACCGGCGCCAACAACTTCGCGCAGGACGGCGCCGGACACATCATCGGTCTCACCGGCAGTCAACCGCCGCCGGGATTCACGCTGATGCAGAAGTCGGCGCACTAAGGAGTTGTTTTCAGCTAACGCAGCCCGACCGATCCCTGAACCGACTGGAGCAGCTTGACCGGATCGAAGCCCACTCCGTCCTTGAATACCACGGTTACCTTTTCGACATCGTTGATGTCGTCGGCCGGATTGCCCGCCAGCACCACCAGATCCGCCGCCTTGCCCGCGGCGATGCTGCCGATTGTGGCCTCCTCGCCCAGAAATACGGCCCCGTTCTGGGTCGCGATGTGGATCGCCTCGATCGGCGTGAAGCCGGCTTCGACCAGTAGTTCCAGACCGCGCTGGTCGCCGTAGCCCGGAAGCACCCCGCCGTAACCGGTGGGGTCGCAGCCGGCGAGCAGCAGGCCGCCGGCTGCCACAAAGTCGCGTTCGAACTCCATTTCTTTCTTGAGCATCAGCGCGCGCAGGTAGTCGTTCTTGTCCGCGATCTGCGTGCGCACGCTCAGGAAGCCGGCCCAGGCGCGCGTCGTCAGCGCCCGCTCGATGGCCGTCAGCTTGGCTGCCGGCGGCCGGCCCGGAACCTCCGTCTCGAACACCGCCAGCGTGGAGGTGACCGCCACATGGTGCGCGACCAGATCGCGGATCATGGCCTGCACCGGTGCGCTGCCGATGTCCACTCTGCGCGCCAGATCTTCGTAGGCTTCGCGCGCCGGGCACTCGTCCGGCTTCTTGCCCGGATAGAATTCGGTGTCGACGATGATGCCGTGCTCCAGGTTATCGATACCCAGTGCCGCCGCCTCGCGGAACCCGACCGCGCACAAGTGGCCCGTGATTTTCAAACCATGCGCGTGCGCGTGCTCGATGGCCGCACGTAACTCGTCGGACTTGATCGACATGTAAGCCTTGAAAGATGTGACCCCTTCGGCGGCCCAGTAGTCGACCGTGCGGGCCGCATCCTCCGGGCCGCTCAGGCTATGCAGTTGCGGGATCTCGCCCTGCAGGTCGCCAATGTACGGACCGGTAATGCGCAGCTTGGGCCCCGGCGTCTTGCCGGCATCGATCAGGGCCTTGAGCGACAGGTCGGCATAGGGTTGAAGGCTGCCGGTGGTGCGGGCGGTGGTCACGCCGCCGGCCAGATACAGGCGCGGCGCGCTGTCGATCATCTCGCCGTACAGCGGCAGTCCGTCGGCCGCGACCTCCGGCGTCGGATAGAAAAGATGTTCGTGCATACCGACCAGGCCCGGCATGATCGTCTTGTCCGTCAGGTCGAGCACCTTGGCGTGCGGCGGGTAGGCCCGATGTCGATGCGCGTCCTGTACGCTCACGATGCGGCCGCCCTCGATATCGATGCGTTGGTCAAGCACGGGCGGGGCACCGGTGCCGTCGATGATGCGTACGTGCTCGAGTACCAGCACGCTCGCATCCTCGGCAACGTACGGCTTGAGCGGCGCGCCCGGATCGGCCGCGACCGCGGCGGCATGCAACACCAGCGCGGCCGCGATCACCTTATTCGGAAAATGCGGCATTGGCGATGTCCTGTTCAACGGTATCGTCGAGCGCGCCCGCGGCGTGGCGCCGGCATACCCCCTCGAGCCAGGTGCCCCGCTGCGAGTTCGGCTTGCGCTGGCAGTGCTCGACCAGCAATGCGGTGAAACGGCGTTTGAATTGCAGTCGCGGAAAGGCCATCAGCACTTCCGCGAGCTGGCGCTGCTCGAGTTGTCCGGGATCCGGCCCGTCGACGTCGGTGCCGGCGCCCAGCGCGACCAGCATGGCCTCGGGCCCCTGGCGGGCGGTCAGCGCCCATTTGCCATCGTGCATCTCCACCGCATGCCAGACCGCATCGGCCGCCACCCTGGATTGCTGGCTTTCGAGCATGAATTTCTCGGCGCGGTCGGCGCCGTCGATCTCGAAGGACTTAGTCGGCGTCTCGAACGGCGGCAGCAGTCCGAGATCGTGCAGTGCGGCTGCCACGAAGGCGGTGTCGGCGTCGAACTTGCGCTGCTGCTGGCGCAGCAGCAGCGCACCGAACAGATAGGTGCGCAGGCAATGGTTGAACAGAAAGTCCGGGCAATGCTGTCGGGCGAATGCCGCCGCCGCCACCGCAAGCTCGGAACGCGGCAGCGCGATACCGGCAACTTCGGCGGGCAGCATCGGTGCACGATCGTGATCAGTCGCCCAGCCGAGACGCGCAACCAGCACCGAGGCTCCGGCCAGAGTCAGAACGGAGCGTCGGTGCAACGATGCCATCGCCACAGCCTACACCTTATGCGGCAGTGCACATGCGCAGTTGCCCCGGTATCGGCGGACATCGTATTGTCGTGCAGTCGAGGCCGCCCGAAACAATAATCATGAGGCCGCAAATGCGTCTGCTTCGTGCCGCCGCGCTGCTTGCCGGCGTGGCGTCGCTATCGATCGCGCCGACGACGACCGCCTGGGCCGCCTGCAAGGTCGGGCAGTTGCTGCAGCTGCCGGTGACGATGCGTGGCCTGCGGGCCTTGGTTTCGGCCAAGATCAATGGCGCCGAAATACAGCTGGCCGTGGACAGCGGCGCGTTCTACAGCGTTCTGACGCCGGGCTCGGCGGCGGCGCTGCATTTGCGACTCTCGAATGTGCCGACGGGCTTCTACATGCAGGCCATCGGCGGATCGGTCGCGCCGCAGCTTACGACCGTGAAGCAATTCACTCTGGGCGGGTTTCCGGTCAAGGACGTTGTATTCCTGGTCGGTGGCAGCGAGATCGATCGTGACGCGGTCGGTGTCATGGGGCAGAACGTCCTCAATATGGCCGACGCGGACTACGATTTCGGCAACGGCCGGCTGCGCCTGCTGCAGGCCATCGATTGCCCCAAAACGAATCTTGCCTACTGGGCGAAAGGGCAGGACGTCTCGATCATCGAGCTCGATCGTCATGAGCGTTCAACCGCCACTACCGGCGCCGCCTATGTCAATGGCGTCAAGATCAGCGTCCAGTTCGACAGCGGTTCCCCGGAATCGATGATCAGCGTGCGCGCTGCGCGGCGCGCGGGCGTTGCGACCGATGGACCGGAGGTACGAAATGTCGGCTCGATCGGCGGCTTCGGGCGCCACTTCGTCCAAAGTTGGATCGCGCCATTCCAGAGCTTTCGAATCGGCAGCGAGGAAGTGCGCAATACTCGGCTGCGAATTGCCGACATCGATATCGAGAATATCGATATGCTGATCGGAGCGGATTTTTTCCTGTCGCATCACCTGCTGGTGGCCAACAGCCAGCACCTGCTCTACATCACCTACAACGGCGGCCCGGTGTTCAAGTTGCCGGCGCCGCAATCGACCGCCGAGCCGCAATTGACCGCCGAGCCAGCAGCGGCGACGACTGCCGAGTCGCAAGCAGCTGCCGATGCCGAGCCAGGCGTCGATGCGGCCACCTATGCGCGGCGCGGGGAGGCTGAGTCGGCCCGGCACGACTACGAGCACGCAATCGCCGATCTGACCCACGCCTGCCAGCTGGATCCATACAAGTCGGAGTACTTTCTCGCACGCAGTACAGCCTATTCGTACAACAAGCAGGGCGAGCTCGCGCTGGCCGATCTGGAGCACTCCATCAGCCTGAACGGCAACAACGTCGATGCGCTCGTCAGACGGGCACAGCTGCGTCGTGCGCAGGGCGATGCGGCGGGTGCCGTCGCTGACCTCGACACGATCGATCGAATCGTCCCGAAAGAGGCCGATTTGCGCCTGAGCCTGGGCGAACTGTTCGGTGCCCTGGATCGCATCGATTCGGCCATCTCGCAGCTCGATCAATGGGTCCCGGCACATTCAGAGGACGCCAAGTTGCCGCGCGCGCTCAACGATCGTTGCTGGTCCCGGATGCTCGGCAATCGCGATCTCGACAAGGCACTGGACGACTGCCAGCGCGCCGTCCGCCTGTCACCGAACTACGCCGCCGTGCTAAACAGCCGCGCCTGGGTGAGGCTGCGCTTGGGGCAGCCCGACAAAGCGCTGACGGATTTCAATGCCGCGATTATATTGGTGCCTACGGAGGCTTGGTCCTTGTATGGTCGCGGCGTGGCGGAAATCCGTAAAGGTTCGACCGAAGCGGGGCGGGCCGACATCGCTGCGGCGCTGGCGCTGCGGCCCGGTCTCGAACAGGAGGCAAAGAAATATGGGCTGTCCATTTAGCAGTGCGCAGCGTGGGCTGCTGAAGTTTTTCGCCCTCAGCGTGTGCTGCGCTCTGGCGGCCTGCGCGGCGTTGGCGCCCAAACCGGCGACTGTCGACTCGCGTGTACAGGCCCAGAACGCGCTGTTCGAGGAGTATTACCAGGCCGATCTCAAGCGCCACCCGGAGCGTGCCACCGCCTACGGCGATTACCGCTACAACGATCGACTGGACGATTACTCGCTGGCCGCCGTCGCGGCCGAGCACGCCAGCGACCGGAAATTTCTGGCGCGGCTGATGGCCATTTCGACCGACGGTCTGCCTGAGCCGGATCTGATATCCCACCAGGCACTGCTGCGCGTGCTGCAGCAGCACGACGCCGACTACCAGTTCAAGGAATACGAGATGCCGGTCAGTCAGATGAGTGGCCCGCACGTCCACCTAGCTGATCTGGCGCTGGCCGTGCCACTCAATTCAGTCAAGCAGTACCAGGACTACCTGGCCCGGCTGCACCAGATCCCGCGCGTGTTTGCCCAGACCGAAGAGGTCCTGCGCGCGGGCCGGCGCGATCATCTGATGCCGGTGCGATTCCTGCTGGAGAAGGTGCCGGCGCAGTGTCAGGGCATCATCGCGTCCGATCCGTTCCTGGGTCCCACCAGCCGATATCCCGCCGATATGCCGGCGGACCAGCAGCAGCGGCTGACCGCCGCGATAACCGCGGCGGTTGACAACGAGGTGCTGCCCGCCTATCGGTCGTTTGCAGAATTCATCACCACCCAGTACGCGCCACACGGCCGCGAGCAACTCGCGGTCACGTCGTTGCCAGGTGGCGCGGCACGCTATCTGAATAACATTCACAGTCGCACCACGGTCACCGACATGACACCCGAGCAGATTCATCGGCTCGGACTGCATGAGGTCGAACGCATCGAAGCGCAGATGCTGGTGATCGCGCGACACGAGGGTTTCTCCGATCTGGCCTCCTATCGCGAATCGCTGAAGACCAATCCGAAATACATACCGACGTCCGCGGAACAGATCCTGAATGACTATCGCAAGGACATCGGGCAGATGGAGCCGCGGCTGCCGCAGCTGTTCGGGTTCGTGCCCAATGCGGCGGTGACGGTGGAGGCGATCCCACCGTTTCAATCCGCCATGGCGACCCACTACCAGACCGGCACCCCGGATGGCTCGCGGCCCGGGCGGGTGGTCGTCGCGACCTCCAACTTCGCGCGCCGATCGACCATCGGCGATGAATCCACCGCCTATCACGAGGCCATACCCGGGCATCACCTGCAGTTATCGGTAGCGCAGCTGCTTACCGGCCTGCCTAAATTCCGCCAGCATGGCGGCAACTCGGGCTACATCGAGGGCTGGGCGCTGTACGCCGAGCAGCTCGGCAAGGAAATCGGGTTCTACCAGGAGCCGGCGAGCGACTACGGTCGTCTGACCAGCGAGCTGTTTCGAGCCGAGCGTCTGGTGGTCGATACCGGGCTGCATTCCATGGGCTGGACCCGGGATCAGATGGTGGAGCAGCTGCGGCAGTCCGGGTCCATCGACGAGCCCACCATCCAGTCGGAAGTCGACCGCTATATCGCCTGGCCCGGCCAGGCACTGGCCTACAAGCTCGGACAGCTGAAGATCCTGGCGCTACGCGAGCGCGCGCGTAACGAGCTTGGGGCAAAGTTCGACATCCGCAGTTTCGATGATGAGATTCTCAACGGCGGCGCATTGCCACTCGATCTGCTCGCGACACGCACCGATCGCTGGATCGACAGTCAGAAGGCGCGACTGGCGTGGGCGCACTAGTCACATGTCACCCGATTTTCCGGCGCTCGATGGCTGGAACAACTTCTACGTCATCGTCGGATCGTCCGCGGCCGGACTGACCGGATTGACCTTCGTGGTGATCGCGCTGGCGTCCGAGGCCAAGATGGTGCGTCTGTCGGGTCTGCGCACCTTCATTACGCCGATCGTGTTGCACTTCGGCTCGGCGCTGTGGCTGGCGGCGCTGGCCTGCATTCCGGGCCACAACGTCACCAGCCTGTCCATTTGCATGGGTGCGTCCGGTCTGGCACTGACTGGCTTTGCGGCCAATACCACCTGGCGCATGTACCGCGGCCGTCGCGAGTATCGACCGGTGATCGAGGACTGGATCTGGAATGCGTTCCTGCCGTTGGCCGTCTATCTGGTACTGCTGATTGCCGGCCTGATCGTCGTCTGGCACGCGCTGCTGTCGCTGTACCTGATCGGCTCGGTGGCCCTGGCGCTGCTGTTCATCGGCATTCACAACGCCTGGGATCTGGCGGTCTGGATCACAGCGGAGCGCCCCGGGGTACGCTCTCAGGCCAACGCCAAGCAGCCTTCGCCCGGAAAGAGCCCTTCCGGCGATCCGGGTGCCTGATCGGTGCCTTTAGGCAGCGGCGGCCCGTGCCCGCAGATCGTAGGTATCGGCGCCGGTGATCACGACCTGGGCAAATTCTCCAACCCTCAGTCTGGCGGCCGACTCGATCCGTACCACGCCGTCGATCTCGGGCGCGTCGGCCGCGCCACGCGCGATGGCCACGCCCTGCTCGACGGCATCGATCAGCACGCGGCAGGAGCTGCCAACACGCGCGGCCAGACGCGTGCGGCTGATCGCGCCGGCCTTTTCCATGAAGCGCCGGTAGCGCTCCTGCTTCACGGCATCGGGCACCGGCGCTGCGAGCGCGTTCGCGGCTGCGCCCGCGACCGGCGAATACCGGAAGCAGCCGACGCGATCAAGCTGCGCGGCGTCGAGCCATTGCAGCAGCTGCTCGAACTCGGCCTCGGTCTCGCCGGGGAAGCCGACGATGAAGGTGCTGCGCAAGCGCAGATCGGGTCGCTGCGCGCGCCAGCGCTCGATCCTGCGCAGCGTGTCCTCCGAGTGTGCCGGCCGGCGCATGCGCTTGAGCACCGACGGGCTGCCATGCTGGAAGGGAATATCCAGATACGGCAGGACACCCGGCTCGCCCATCAGTGCAATGACTTCATCGACATGCGGATACGGATAAACATAGTGCAGCCGCACCCAGACTCCGAATGTGCCCAGGGTTCGTGCCAGATCGAGCAGGCGGGTCTGGTGCTCGTCCCCGCGCCAGGTCACCGGCTGATAGCGCAGATCGCTGCCGTAGGCGCTGGTGTCCTGCGAGATTACCAGCAGCTCCTTGACGCCGCCGTTCACCAGTGCCTCGGCCTCGCGCAGCACTGCATCCAGCGGGCGGCTCACCAGCTTGCCGCGCATTGAGGGAATGATGCAGAAGCTGCAGCGGTTGTTGCAGCCTTCGGAGATCTTCAGATACGCGTAATGGCGCGGAGTCAGGCGCACGCCCTGAGGCGGCACCAGATCGAGGAATGGATCGTGTGGCTGCGGCAGGTGCTGATGGATAGCAGCGATCACCTGTTCGCAGGCGTGCGGGCCGGTCACGCCCAGCACTTTCGGGTGGCGCTCGAGAATACGGCGTGGATTGGCGCCCAGGCAGCCGGTGACCAGCACCCGGCCATGACGTTGCAGCGCCTCGCCGATCGCCTGCAGCGACTCGTCGATAGCGGCATCGATGAAACCGCAGGTGTTGACCACCACCAGATCGGCGCCGGCATAGTCGGGTGCAATCGCGTAGCCGCGGGCCTGAAGCTCGCTGATGATGCGCTCGGAGTCCACCAGGGCCTTGGGACAGCCGAGACTGACGAAGCCGACCGCTGGGGCGTGGCCGCGCGTGGGAGATTTACGTGGCGCCGTGGACATCTGGATGTGGAGGTGCCGGCAACGTCGGGCCGGTACAATGCGATGGCCTATCTTACCCCATGCACCCACGACGGATCGACGTATGCCCTTTGACGCCGCCTACTACCAGCGCTATTACTACGACCGACGCACGGCGGTGACCTCGCGCGTCGAGATGCGCGCCCGCGCCCGGCTGATCGCCAGCTGCGTTACCTATCTGGGATTGCCGGTGGCGCGGATCCTGGACGCTGGCTGCGGTGTCGGACTGCTGCGCACGCCGCTGCTGCGAGCATTCAAGCGCGCCCGCTATACCGGCCTTGAGACCAGCGACTACCTGTGCAAGCGCTACGGTTGGATGCCCGGGTTGATCGAATCGTATCGATCAGCCGAGCGGTATGACCTGGTGATCTGCTACGACGTGCTGCAGTACCTGACCGCGCCGGCAGCCCGTCGGGCCATCGCTAACCTCGCTCGGCTATGCCGCGGTGCCCTGTACTTTGGGGCGCTGACACGCGAGGACTGGCGCGAAAACTGCGATCGCCGCCGCACCCACCGCGTTCCGGGCCTGCGATCAGGCGGCTGGTATCGACGCGCCCTGTCGCCGGCATTCCGGCCGATCGGCTGCGGCATGTGGGTCAAGCGCGGCGCGCCGCTGACGCTTTGGAATCTGGACGCGCTGGCTTGAGCGCCGAGCGCGAGCTGGTGACATTCCCGGGTGCCGTGCGGTGCGTGCGCGCCGACGGTGCCGTGAATCTGGTGCTGTCCGGCGGCGGCGCCGAGCTGCTGTTCGAGGGCGCGACGCCCGTGCCGCTGCCGGCGCAGCTTCGGGCTGCGCGCGTGCTGGAACTCACCGATTCTTCCGGCAGCGAAGCTGCAGCCGGGACGCGCCAGTTTCGCATCGAGGCCGCAAGCTTGAGTCTCGAGCTGCGGGCGCGCGGCGTGCAGCTGCACCGCGATGCCACCACCGACCTGTTGCGCGCCCTGCCGCCGCCGCGGGTGCCGCGGCGAGTTCGCCTGGGGTGGTGGCTGGTGCTGTGGCTGCTGCGCATCCCGGGGTCGGCGAGCCTCGTGCGTCTCGCCCGCGGCGTGCGATGAGCGCTCGCGTTCCCGTGACCGTACTCACCGGCTTCCTGGGTGCCGGCAAGACCACGCTGATCAATCGCATCCTGTCGGAAAATCACGGCAAGCGCATCGCTGTCATCGAAAATGAATTCGGCGAGGTCGGCGTCGATCATGAACTGGTGATCGGGGCCGATGAGGAAATCTTCGAAACCAGCAACGGCTGCATCTGCTGCACCGTGCGGGGCGATCTGATCCGCATCCTGGGACAGCTGCGCAAGCGCCGCCACCGCTTCGACGCGGTGCTGATCGAGACCACGGGGCTGGCCGATCCCGGGCCGGTAGCGCAGACCTTTTTTATCGACGAGGAGCTCAAGGAGCACTACGTACTGGACGCAATCGTCACACTGGTCGATGCCCGACACATCGAGCAGGAGCTCAAGGACCATGAGGTGTCGCTCGAGCAGATCGCGTTCGCCGACGTGGTCCTGCTAAACAAGATCGACCTGATGGAGCGCGCGGCGCTAGCGCGCATCGAGCGACGTGTGCGCAGTATCAGCGCCACGGCGGTCATCATTCACACTCGCAATGCCGACGTGCCGCTCGAACGCGTGCTCAACCTAGGCGCTTTCGATCTGGAGCGCGCGCGCGCGCTCGATGGCACATTTCTGGAACCGCCGCGGCCGTTCGAGTGGGCCGGGCTGTATCAGCTGGATGCGGGATGCCATGAGCTGTGCACCGGCGCGCAGCATCACGACCATGATCAGCAGCATGACCACGCGCATGGCCAGGACGACGGCTCCGGGCTGAAGCAGGTCGATGTGGTGTTGCTGGCGGCCTCCGGCAGTACGCCGGAATCGCTCGACGCGCTGCTTGCGGCTGGCGGTTCGCTGTTCGGACACGATCCCGTGGCGGTGCAGGCCGGTGCGATGCTCGAGCCGCAGCATCGTTATCGCCTGCTGCTCGCCGCGGTAGATTCGGACCCTGGCGCCAGTTTCCGGCTGGCGATCCCGGCGGCCGGCAACTGGGTGCTGTTCGCCGAGCACGCGCCAGCCGAGTTCGGCCTGCACCTGCACGGCGCTCGGCCACTGCAGCAGCGCGCGTTCGGTTCGCATCACCATGATCTCACCGTCGGGTCTATCGGACTGACCGACGAGCGGCCACTGGATCCGAACAAGGTCAACGACTGGCTGTCCTATCTGCTGCAAAGTCGCGGCGCCGACATCCTGCGCATGAAGGGCGTGCTGAACCTGAAAGACGAGAGCCGTCGGTTCGTATTTCACGGCGTGCACATGGTGTTCGATGGGCAGCTGGAGCGACCCTGGGCCGATACCGCCCCGCGGCGCAGCCGGCTGGTATTCATCGGTCGAAGTCTCGATCGCCACGAACTCGAGGCCGGTCTCGAATCCTGCATCGCATGAACGTCGCTGGCGGACGTCTGCAGCCGCGCGAGCGCATCGAGCTCGACGACTTCCCGGTCGACGTCGCATGGTCGGGTGACGGCAACACGCTGGCCGTGGCCGGCGGCGAAGGCGCGCTGCTGTTGCTGTCGACGTTGGCGGCGCCCGAGCCTCCGCGCACCATCGGACGGCACGCCGGCGGCGTGCTGGCGCTGGCCTGGCAGGCCGGGGGCCAGCAGCTGGCCTCCTCCGGGCAGGACGGGCTGGTGCGTCTGTGGGACACACGCTCGTTGGAGTGCAAGCAGCTGCTACAGGCAAAGGAATGGAGCGAGCGGCTGGCATTTTCCGACGACGGCCGCCTGCTGGCGGTGGCGAGCGCCCGCTCGCTGCATCTGTTCAATCAGCGCGGCGAGCCGCAGCATCAATTCACCGAGCACGCTGGCGTCATCGCCGCGATCGCCTGGCGACCGAAGAGCAGTGAGATCGCCGCCGTCGGCAACGGCGGGCTGCAGCTGCATCGGCCGGGCCTAAAGCCGCAGTCACGCGCATTTCCGTGGCGCGCTGCCGCGCTGACAGCCAGCTGGAATCCGGACGGACGCATGCTTGCCGCCGGCATGCAGGATGGCGGTGTGCACGTCTGGAACATAGCCGCCAGCAGTGCGGCGGAGCTGCCCGCTGCCAGCGGGCGGATCATCGCCGCGGGCTGGAGCGGCAGCGGGCGCTATCTGGCGGCGGCGGCCGGCAGCAATCTGCTCATCTGGGAATTTGGCAAGGCAGCGCAGGTATCGCGGCCGCTGGAACTGCAAGCACACTCGGAGCGAATTACCGCGATGGCGCTGCGTCCCACCGGCAGCACGCTGGTATCCGCGGGCCGCGATCGGCGGCTGCTGCTGTGGCGGCTCGGCGCCACCGAGACGCCGCAGGACGCACATCTGCTATCAGATGACTGCACGCTGTTGCGCTTTTCTCGCGACGGCGCACGCCTGGCGGTGGGCGATGCGCGCGGCGGACTGACGCTGTACGACTGCACGCCCTAGTGACGTTGCGGGTCGAGCTCCATTGCGGTACGCACCGAGCCGGCTTCACGCGCCCAGCCAAACACGCTGGCATAACTGCTCAGCTGCCGGCGCAGCACCTGCGACCAGGTGAAACGCTGTACCACGCGCGCGCGCGCCGCCACGCCCAGGGACGTAAGATCGCGCTCGAACAGCCGACCGATCGCCTCGGCCATGCTCGGACCGCTGTCGGGTTCGGCAAGCTCACCGACCTGATCATCCACCAGTTCCTGCACCGCGCCGGCGCGCACGCCTACCACCGGCCGGCCGCAGGCCATCGCCTCGATGACCACCAGCCCGAAGGTCTCGCTGCTGCCTGCGTGCACCAGCGCGTCGGCTGATGCGAGCCATCGGGCCAATTCGGCGCTGTCGCGCCGGTACGGCAGCACGCTGACATTGTGCGCCGGCCGCGCCGCGCGCCCACCGCCGATCAACAGCAGATGATAGGGCTTGCCTAACTGCGCCATCGCCTGGCGCAGGATCGGCAGATTTTTTTCCTCGGAGAAGCGGCCGGCGTACACCAGCAGCCGCGCATTGTCCGGCAGCTTAAGCGTACGCCGCAGGTCTAGCGTGCGCCGCGCCGGCGAGAACACCTCGGTGTCGACACCGAGCGGCTGATAGGCGGTGCGCGCCACGCCCAGCCCGTCCAGATAGGCGCGCATCAGCCGGCTCGGTGCCAGCACCAGATCGCAGCGCGCATACACTTGCCGCAGGTAGCGCGTGACCGCGCGTTGCGCGCCCGCGCCAAACCGTCGTGCGAGCACCTGGGCCAGATTCGAATGGAAGAATGCCACCAGCGGAATGTTGCGCGCGCGCGCGACGTGGGCTGCGCACCAGGCTGGATGGAACACATCGCCGATCTCGATCAGGTCGGGCTGCAGTTCCGACAGCATGCGGATCCAGGTGCGCGGCGACAACGGCAGCCGATAGTTGAAGGTGAACGGCAGTTTCAAACCGCTGACAGTGCTGACGCCGCCGGGATGCAGCTGGGTGCGCGGACCGGGCACAAGGATCGTGTGGCGATGATGCGTGTGGGTCGCCAGCCAGTTGTGCTTGGCAGTCAGATATCGCTTGACGCCGCCGCTGGTCGGCGAAAAGAACAGTGTCGTATCGACAAGCTGCATGACGGCCCCCGGTGGGAGCGGTCATTGCATCGTCATGTCATTTTGCTGTCAAGCGGGCGCGCCCGCGAAAAGCTCGCTGTCCGACAGCGCCGGAAACGAAATCCGATAGCGCGTGAATTGCCCGCGCTTGGCTGCGACCTGCATGCGCCCGCCGAGGCGCTGCACGTGATCCCGCACGATTTGCAGCCCCACACCGCGTCGCGCCGGATTATTCGAAGTGGTGACGCCGGGCTGAAAGATCACGCTCGCCAGGCGCGGACCCTCGATCGACTGAGCGGCGTCCGCAGTCAGTAGGCCGAGTCTGACTGCGACTTCAGCGATCCGCTCGGAGTCGAGGCCGGCACCGTCGTCCTGCACGTTGAGGTCGAAGCCCTGGGCGCCGCGATCGATGAATTCGATCACCAGTGTTCCCATTTCCGGCTTGGCGCGCTCGGCGCGCTGTCCCGGACTCTCGATACCGTGCTCGATCGAATTGCGCAGCAGCTGCCCGAGCATGTCGAACAGTGTGCTGGTCCAGCTCTCGGGCACGTCTTCAAATCCCATGGTCACCAGCGCCACTCGCTTGCTCTGCTCGGTGGCGAATTTCTCGCACAGCTGCTGCAGGGCGAACACGATCTTCGGCTGCGACGCCGGCTGATCCGATTCGGATTCACCGGCCGCCGACTCCTCGTCGGCCGGTGGCAGGTGCACGGCCGCACAGTCGGCCGCGATCAGCAGATGGCTGCACAGCTCCTCGAGCGTCACCATGGCCGGTAGCAGATCATTGCCGCTGATGTCGGCACGCATCTCGATCGCCTGCAGCGCCGCCTGTGCACTCTCGACCCGCGATGTCACGCTCGGCAGATGCAGCCCCAGCATGGCGTTGGCCAGTCCGCTGAGCTCGCTCTGCAGCCGCTCGATCTTGCCGCGAAAGGTAGTCGCATCGCGGGTCGGCATGCGCAGCGCGCTGCGAATACGATCGACGGTAGCGAGCGCATAGGTCATGCAGCTCGCCAGCTCCGACAGCTCCGACAGCAGCAGCGATCGGTACAGATCGCGCTGGTCACGCAACGCCTCGATTTCGATCATCAGGGCGGGGGCGGATTGGGTCGCTGATTCAGTCATGAGCCGGAGGCCTCGGCCGCCAGCGGCGGGCTGTTAACAGCCAGCTGATCGATCGCCGTCATGATGGCCGCATAGGCGGTCACGGCGTCCGGGAAGCGCTTGGCGCGATTGCACGCCATCAGCTGCTCCAGCAGCGGCTCGAATTGCGACAGTGCGCTCGGCAGCGGTGGCCGCGGTCCATGCACGTGCTGTTGCATGACTTCGACCGCGCTATTGCCGGTGTACGGCTTCACGCCGGTCAGCATTTCGTACAGCATGACCCCCACGCTGTACAGGTCACTGCGTGCATCCAGCGGTACTCCCTGTGCCTGTTCCGGACTCATGTAGTAGGGCGAGCCGCGCAGCACACCGAATGCGGTGCTGCGGCCGGTCGAGTCCAAACCCTTGGCCAGACCGAAATCGATCAGCACCACCGAGCTGTCCTCGCGCAGCATGACGTTTGGCGGCTTCAGGTCACGATGAATCAGCCCGGCGGCGTGAATCACGCGCAGCGCGCCGCAGATGCGCAGTGCGTAGCCTAGGCCCTCGGCCACGCTCATCGGCTGCTGCAGGCGCGTCTTCAGATCGCCGCACGGGAAATATTCCATGGCGATGAATTCGCGCCCGGCATGAAATCCGTAGTCGTAGATCTCCACCACCGAGCGATGCTGCACGGCGCAGATCGCGGCGTATTCGCGCGCGAATTCGCGACTCTCCTCGGCGTCCTCGACCGTGGGCTTGCTGATCTTCAGTGCTACGTAGCGCCCGAGGGTGACACTGTGGGCGAAATACACCACCGCGCGCGAGGACTCACCGAGCTTGTGCAGGATCGCGTACTGCGGCAGGTCCAGGTGCGGTGGATCGATGCGACGGGGCAACGCGATGCTCGGGCGGCTGCGCGCCGCGCCGCGACGGCGCTTGCGTAGTGCCAGCCGCAGGGAGGTCGCGAGCCGCTGTGCATCCAGCAGCCGCCGCGGCAGATAGTCGGCCGCGCCCAGCCGCATGGCGCGTACCGCGTTGAGTTCGCAACCGCCGGTGGCAATCACCACGATCGGCGGCACGTCATCGCGGCGCTGGAGCAGGCGCAGCGGATCCAGGCCCGCCATGCTGTCCTCGAGTGACTCGCCGCACTGCGCGCCAAGCACGATCAGGTCCAGATGCTCGCTGGTCAGATCGACCGCCTGCGCTTCCAGTGCGGACGGTTCCAGCTCCTCGATCGTGCTGCCGGGCCAGAGTACTTCGATGTGATGGCGCAGCCAGGTGCGCAGCTCGCGCTCGGCATCGACGATGAGCAGGCGCGGATTCATGGCTTGAAGCGCAATTTCAGCCGCGCGCGCTGGGCCACCGCCTTGCCGCCCATCTCGACCGGGCGATAACGGCACTGCGACAACGCGTGGATCGCCGCCTGCTCGAACACGCCGGGCGGATCGGCCGCGATCACCTTGATGTCGGCGACGCCGCCACTCGGGGTGACCGTGAATTCGAGCTCGACCGAGCCGTTCATACCGCGAGCCAGCGCGTCGTCCGGAAAGCTCGGCGTGACGAAATGCACGCGCTTGAGCTGCGACTCCGGCACATAGCCTTCGGCGGCCGCATCCTGCGCCTTTTGCAGCGCGCCGGCGGCGACGACCAGCTCGTCGCCGTCCAGGCCGGCATCCACTGCGGTGTGCAGGCGTTGCTGCGCGCCGCTCAGATCGTTACGTGCGATTCGCGCCAGGACATCGGCGGCCACCGCGCTGCGCAGACCATGCTGCATCGTGGTCAGCGCGGCGTTGCCGGGATCCAGCGTGCGCAGATGGCGATAGTCGCCCAGGGCGCTGTCGTCGGCCGGCTCGAGCAGCGCGCCGGCGCTCAGGTGCTGACTGAATGAGCGCTGCGCACTCTGCGTCTCGAGCTGCGAGCTTTGCGCGTGCTTCAGACTTCCCAGCTGCGCGACCAGCGGCTCGAGCTCGCCGTCGCTGAGCTTGTAGTCGCGACAGGCCTGCAACCAGCGCCCGGCCGCGTCCTGATCGGAGGCGTCCACCGCCGCACGCAGTTTGGCGATCAGCGCCTCGCCGAGCGCACCGGCGACGGCGCGCACCTCGGCGTCGTCCGGCGCCAGCGCGACCGCCGCCTGCACGTAGGTGCGCGCGCTATCGTCGCTCGGCTCCAGCAGCGCGCCGCTGGTCAGCCGCTTGTGTGCCAGCTGTACGTAGACACGCGCCTGCTCGCTGTGCGCCGTGGTGGTAGTGCGGCGCAGCTGCTCGGCCAGAGCCGCCTCGCGCGCCTCACTGTCGCTCAAAATGCGATCGCGCTCGGCGCGATCGGCCGCGGCCCGATCGATGGCCTCGCGTTCGGCTTCTGCGGCCCGCGCCGCCTGTGCGTTCTGCGCGGCCTGTGACGCCGCGGCCTGATCGACGATTTTGGCCGGCGTCGGCTGAACCAGTGGAGTGGCGGGCGGATTGCGCAGGCTTGCAGTGAAGGCCGGCAAGCGCTCCCACAGCATTGCTCCCAGAGCCGCAGCAGCCACCAGCGAGAGCACCAGAATCACCGGCCGCAACCAGCGACGCGGGCCGCCGCGATCGGTGCGGCGCGCGTGCGTCCCGGGCGCGGAATGAGCCACATCCGCCGCGGACGGCAGCACCGTGGCCTGTGCGATCAGCGTCTGCCGGCGCAACAGCGCGGCGTCGATGAATAGCTTCAGCCGCTGCGCCGACGCCGGCTTGTGCACGAAACGAAAGATCGTCCCGTCCGCGACTTGGGCGGCGAATTGTGTCTGCAGCACCGCCGGCCCCGACAGCAGCAGCAGCAGCTGCGGGAACTGCCGATGCATGGTGGCCAGAAAGTCATCCAGCGGAGCGGGCGCCACGGCGGCATCGATCAGGGCCACCGCTGCGGCGTTGGCGACCAGCTGGTCGGCGAATCGATCGGCCGACGGCGAGGTGACCACGGTGGTCTCGCCTGCGGCGGCCTGCGTCAGCGCCTCCAGCAGCATCGGATCCTCCGACAGCGCCACGATCGCAAGCGCGGGGCGGGCAGTGCCCCGGGGCGTCAGCTCGACCGAGAATAAGGGCTCGGTTGCATCCGGGTCTGGCGAGGTGGGTCGCGGGTTCATCCGGCTCCGTCAATCAACAGTTTGGGGCAGAATATCGCCTGATCCCACGGACTGTATGCCGTCTGCCGATGCGGACAATCGGCCGCCTCGGCAGTTGTGACGCCCTTGGTCCTCGGCCACCGATAATGTGACGTGCCTCACCTGTCTGGAGAACCGCCATGCTGCGCCTGCGACCTGCGGAACCCACGGATGTTCCAGCCATTTTTGCCATGATCGGCGAGCTGGCCGAGTACGAGCGGCTGCGCGACAAGATGGTTGGCGATGCGAACGATCTGGCGAAGCATCTGTTCGGCACACCGCGCTTCGCCGAGGCACTGATCGCCGATTGGGATGGCAGTGCGGCCGGCTTTGCGCTGTACTTCTTCAACTACTCGACCTTTCTGTGCCGGCCAGGGTTGTACCTGGAGGATCTGTTCGTGCGGCCCACGCACCGCGGGCGCGGCATCGGACGCGCGCTATTGCAGGCGCTGGAGCAGCGCGCACGCGAGCTTCATTGTGGCCGGCTGGAGTGGGCAGTGCTGGACTGGAACGAGTCGGCGATCGAATTCTATCGGCGCTTCGGCGCACAGCCGATGCAGGACTGGATCCTTTTCCGCAAGGAGCTGTGTTAGCAGGTGCCGGCGCGGTGGCGAAAGCTGCGCGGTGAGGCACCGGTGGCCTTGGCGAAGAAGCGGCTGAAATAGGCCGGGTCCTCGAAGCCGAGGTAGTAGGCAATCTGTGCGATCGACATGCCGGTGTAGCGCAGCTGGCGTTCGGCCTCGATCAGCATGCGCGCATGCACCAGCTGCGTGGGCGTCTGCCCGGCGATGCGCACGCAGGCCTTGCGCAGCGCAGCCTCGGAGCTGCCCACTTCGCGCGCGTAGCCGCATAGGTCAAGATGGGTGCGGTAATGCCGCTCCACCACCTCGCGGAAGCGTGCCACCAGCTCGCGTTCGCGATTGGCGCTGCCGGCGGGGGCGGCTGCCAGACTGCCTGACACGCGCACCACGTTGCTGAGCAGCGTGGTCAGTAGGCCGTGCAGGGCGGCATCGCGGCCACTGGCGGAGCGCGAGAACTCCCGCAGCAGCATCGTCACGAGCTGCTTCAGGTCGGTTGCCGCCAGGCGCGGATGCGCGATCGGCGCGGCGCACGGCCGGTTCAGCAATTCGCCGAGTCCCTGGGCGTCGCGGAAGATCTCGCGCGCAAGTCCGGCAGCGAAACTCACCACCACGCCGTCGGTCCGACGGCCGAACTGAAACGAGTGCACCGCGAGCGGCGGCACGATGACCAGTGCCGGGCCGCGCAGGCTCGCGCGCTCGCCGTCCAGCTGTGCCTCAATCGGCCCGCGCCAGACGATCAGCACCTGGTGAAGGTCGCGATGCCGGTGCGGGCGTATCTTCCAGTCGTGCAGGCTGCTTCGGGCGGCGATGGTCTCGACGTGCACGGTGCGCGCGTCCGGTGCGCGCAACGGCTCGCCGTACAGAAAGAACGCCGGCACATCGGCCCGCTGGCTTGACTCGACGCGGCGGTGCTCGCGCAGCGGCATGGCCTGCAAGCTACCTCGCGCAGCCGGGCGCGTCCATTGGCACGCTACGCCGGTTGCCAGCGCCTGGACGGCCCGCCGGCCTCTCAGTATCGGAGCCCCAGCGTCGCATACCATTCGCGCGGCGGGTTGTAGGTGCCGAACACCACACCGCCGGCGATCTGCGGCTGGCCGGTGGTCACATAGCGTTTGTCGGTGAGGTTGGTGCCACCGATCGTGAGTGTCACGCGGCCGCTGGGCGAGGTCACGCTGGCGGAGGCGTCGACCATGTCGACGTCCGGGCGTCCCAGGAGCGGCGTGTTCTGCACATCATCGAACATGTGGCTGGTGTGGGTGAAACCGCCAGTCACGCGCAGGGTCGCACCGTCGGCGATGGTGGTGTGCGCGTCGGGACTGATCGAGACCTTCCAACGAGGGGTCTTGGGTAGCTCGCTGCCGGTGAATGCGACCGCAGCGGGATTGATGGTGCGGTAGTAGGCGTCCATGTAGCCGACGTTTCCGGTCAGATCGAAATGCTCGGCCAGGCGCCACTGCGTCTGCAGTTCAAAGCCCTTGATGGTCGCGTTGCCGGCGTTCTGCGTAACCGGCGAGGTGCTGATCTGGTAGGTCAGCTGGATTCCGTCGTACAGGCTGTAGAAGAACGCGCCGTTGGCGATCAGGTGGCGGTCGAACCATTCCGACTTGAATCCCAGCTCGAAGGTCTGATCGGTCTCAGGTCCGAACGCCTGCGCCGGGGAACCGGGCGGCAGCGGCGCGGTCAGGCGCGTGGTCCAGCCGCCACTCTTGAAGCCCCTGGAGTAACTCGCATAGAACATCAGGCTCGGATCCACGTGGTACTGCAGGCCAGCGGTGGGAGTGAACTCGGTGAAGTTCTGATGATTCTCGCCGATCGGATACACCTGAAAATGGTTGTTGGGGTTAGGGAAGCCCAACGCCTGCTGGCAGTTCAAGCTGGCCGGCGCGCCGATCAGGCTGGCCGACGCGTTGTACGGATAGCAGCCCGAGATCTTGTAGAAGAAATCGTTCAGATCCTGCTGGCCGCCGGTGAAGGTCTTGCGATCGGCCGACTCTCGGCCGCCCAGCGTGATGCCGATATGGTCGGTGAGCTTGTAGTCGGCATGCACGAAGGCGGCATACGAGGTCGTGTCGAGCGTATTCGGACCATCGATCTGCAACAGCCCGCCGCCGAAGGTCACGAAGTCGTGGATGTAGCCGCCCTCGTTGAAATAGTACAGTCCGCCAACCAGTTTCAGGCGCGAGTCGAACAGATCACCCAGCAGCTGAACCTCCTCGGAGATCTGATGCTGGGCTTCGGCAAAGCTGAGTTCGAAGAAGTCGATCGGTGAGCCGTCGGCATCCAGGCCCGGCGTCCAGTGCAGCCGCCGCCAGCCCGTGATCGAGCGCAACGTGAAAGCCGGATTGAGCACCCAATCCGCGGTCAGCGCCAAGCCGTAGGAATTCAGCTTGTCGAAGTTTTGACCGGTGGCGTAGGTAGTGTCGATGTTGCCGGTATTGGTGACCGCCGGGCCATACAGCAGGCGTGTCGAGCTCGGGCTCAGGTTCGCCTGCCACAGCGGCGTGCCCACGGTATTGCGCGGCCCGCAGACCAGCGCCGCGGTCGGCGCAAACGGTATGCCGAGCAGGCAGGCGTTGTAGATCGCGCCAAAGATCGCCGTGGGCCCGGAAGTAATGGTCTGCAGAACGGTGCTGGCGGTCGACGGCTGGTTGGTGTGGGTCCAGTCGACCGACAGGGTCGCGGTCAGCGCATCGCTGGCCTTCCACAGCATCTTGGCGCGCACCACCTGCTGGTTCTGGCCGCCCTGGGTGTCGAAGGCTTCGGTGCCGGAGCTGTGCATCGCGCCGACCGGATCGCTCACGTAGGGGCTCGGTGACGGATAGCCAATGCGTTGCTGGTAGCCGTCGCGGGTCTGATCCGAGAAGGTGACCGTGGTCAGCAGATTGTCGGCCAGCGGAATGTCGGCCATGACAGCGACATCGCGCCGATCGTAGCTGCCGCCGGTGACCTGGGCACGCAGCGCCAACTGGTCGCCGGGCGTGCGGGTAACGATGCTGATCGCGCCGCCGATGGTATTGCGGCCGAACAGCGTGCCCTGCGGACCGTTGAGCACCTCGATGCGCTCGACATCGAGCAGATCCTGATTGGCGCCGACCGTCCTGGCCAGATACACGCCGTCCACGTACACGCCGACCCCGGGATCGAGATTGAAGGCGAAATCATCCTGACCGATGCCGCGAATCGACGCCGACAGCACCGAGTTCGATCCTGAGAAGGGCGATCCCTCGTCGAGGTTGACATTGGGTGTCAGCGTGGTCAGGCCGTGAAGATCGGTAACACCCTTGCTGGCGAGGTCCGAGGCCGAGAAGGCGGTGATTGCAATCGGCACTTCCTGAATGTTCTCGCTGCGCTTCTCGGCGGTGACGACGATTTCTTCGAGTGACCCGGGCGCGGGTCCGGCCGCGGTCTGCGCCCACACGCTGACCGGCAGCAGCGCACTCACCGCACTCAGCACGCACAACGAATTGATCTTCACGCACCGTCCCCTTGCAGGTCTTCGAGGCTGACCTGTCATCGATGCCGGATCGGCGGCTGCAGGCGCAGCCCTAAGGACACGCGATCCGCAGTCAGGTTAGCTGCGGCAGGCACGAGGGTACATGGACGGAATGCGCGGGAACTTGGACTTTTCAGCGCCTACGGCAAGTCAAAATCTCAGACCGGCGTAGTTTTCTGCAAAAGCAACGGCCGCCGCCTGCGAACGCTCGAGGTAATCGAGCTCGGCCAGCTGCAGCTTGCGGGCGAAGCTGTCGTCCGACAGCCTGTGCATCAGCGTGCTGAACCACCAGGAGAACCGAGTGGCCTTCCAGACCCGAGCGAGTGCGCGTGCCGAGTACTCCTCCAGCAGCCGCTCACCGCCGCCGCGGTAGTACTCCACCAGCCCTTCTAACAGCACGCGCACGTCGGCCGCGGCCAGATTCAGGCCCTTGGCGCCAGTCGGCGGAACGATGTGAGCCGCATCGCCCACCAGGAACAGGCGCCCGAATCGCATCGGCTCGGCAACGAAGCTGCGCAGCGCGGCGATGCTCTTCTCGATCGACGGACCGGTGTTGAGCTGCGCGGCGTACTGCGGTGGCAGGCGGGCGGCGAGCTCGTCCCAGAAGCACTGATCTGACCAGCGATCGACCTGATCGTTGATGGCACACTGCAGGTAATAGCGGCTGCGGGTGCGCGAGCGCATGCTGCAGAGCGCAAAACCGCGCGGGTGATTCACATACACCAGTTCGCTGCTCACTGGCGGCACATCGGCCAGCACGCCAAGCCAGCCAAAAGGATAATTGCGCTCGTGCAGTGTGATCCGCTCCGGCGGAATACTGGCACGCGTGACACCATGGTAGCCGTCACATCCGACGATATAGTCGCACTCGGTTTGCCGGCGCGCGCCATCGGCGGTCCAGCTGACCCGCGGCCGGTGGCTGTCGATGTCGTGAATCGCGACATCCTTGGCCTCCCAGACGATCCGGCCGCCCGCCGCCATGTGGGCTTCGGTCAGATCGCGCTGGATCTCGGTCTGTCCATAAACCATCACCCGCCGGCCGCTCAGGGCCAGCAGATCGATCCGCAGCGTGCGATCGTTGAAGGCCAGTTCGACGCCCTCGTGCGGCAGTCCCTCGCGCCACATGCGCGCGCCGGCACCCGCCATATCGATCAGCTCGACCGTGCTCCATTCGAGCAGGCCGGCCCGAATGCGCGCCTCGACATGCTCGCGCGTATGGCGCTCGAGCACGATCGAATCGATGCCGTGGGTGGACAGCAACTGCGACAGCAGCATGCCGGAGGGCCCGGCGCCGACGATCGCTACCTGAACCTTGGCCATGACCGCTCCCCGCAAACTCACCCACGGTTGCAGGCGAGCCGGTACAGCGTAGTGATTTGCGCCGTCAGGGCAATGGACGGATTTGCCAGGAATTTGTACTTTTCTAGTCTTAGCCTATGGAGACGTACCGGTGCCGCACATCCTTTGTATTGAACCCGACGGCACTCCCCGGCCGCTCGAGGCGGCCGCCGGCCAAAGCCTGATGCGCTCAGCGGTGGATGCCGGCGTCGCGGGCATCGAGGCGCAGTGTGGCGGCAACTTAAGCTGCGCCACCTGCCACTGCTACGTTGAGGAGCCTTGGCTGGACAAGCTGTCCCCGCCCTCCGATGATGAGGCGTTGATGTTGAACAATGTGGCCGCCGAACGGCGTGCCAACAGCCGGTTATCCTGCCAGATCCGCATCGAGCCTACGCTTGCGGGACTGACGGTGCGCTTTCCGGACCGGCAGAGTTGAACTTACCAATGGATGCGAGCGTGAATTCCCAGGCACCAATCATCATCGTGGGTGCCGGTCAGGCCGGCGTACAGATCGCGGAGTCGCTGCGGCAGGAGGGCTATGCCGACGCGCTGCTGCTGATCGGCAACGAGCCGCACCCGCCGTATCAGCGCCCGCCGCTGTCGAAGAAATGGCTGCTCGAGCCCGGGGCACCGATCAGCCTGTCGCTGCGCGGAGCCGAAGCGCTGCTGCGTCGCAAGATCGAATTGCGGCTGGAGTGCGCCGTGAGCGCCATCGACCGGCCGGCCCAGCAACTGGCGCTCGCCAGTGGCGAGCGGCTCGGCTACGCGAAGCTGGCGTTGGCCACCGGGGCGCTGGCGCGCCCGCTGACCCTTCCCGGAGCCGAGCTCGCCGGGGTTCTGAGCCTGCGCACGATCGCGGACTCGGCGGCGATTTCAAGTGCGATCCGGCGCTGTGCCACCGATTGCGCACCGCTGGTGGTGATCGGCGGCGGCTTCATCGGCCTGGAAGTGGCAGCCAGCGCGCGCAAGCTGGGCGCGGCGGTCACCGTACTCGAAGGCCTGCCACGCCTCATGGCGCGTGTCACGGCACCGATTGTGTCGGAGGCGTTCGAGCGTTTGCATCGCTCACACGGCGTGGAGCTGGTGTTCGGCGCGCAGGTCACGCAGCTGGTGGGTCGCGACGGGCAGGTCGCGGCGGTACGCACCGCCGACGGTCGCGAGTATCCGGCCGGCGGCGTAATCGTCGGCATCGGCGCGGTGCCGGACGATCGTCTGGCCGTGGCGGCTGGGCTGCACTGTGAGCGCGGCATCGTCGTGGACGCGTGCGCCCGCAGCAGCGATCCGAAGATCGTCGCCGCAGGGGATTGCACGGCGCGGCGGCTGTCCGATGGCCGGCTGCTGCGGCTCGAATCGGTGCAGAACGCGGTCGAGCAGGCCAAATCCGCGGCTGCGGCGCTGATGGGCCGCGAGCGGCCGTTCCGGGCGGTCCCCTGGTTCTGGTCGGACCAGTTCGACGTCAAGCTGCAGATGGTCGGACAGAGCCACGGCTACGACCAGGTGCTCACCCGCGGCGATCTAAACAAGCCGGCGTTTTCCGCGTTCTACTTTCGGGCCGGCCGGCTGATTGCGGTCGACTCTCTGAGCCGCATCCAGGATCACATGCAGGCCAAGCGGGTGCTCGACAACGGCCTGTCGCCCACGCCGGAACAGATCGCCGACCCGCAGTTCGAGCTGCAGAGTCTGATGAAGGAAGCGCGCGCGACTACTGTGGATGGAGCATGAACTGCTGGCCGCGATACTCGAGCGCGACGCCCTCACGCGTGATCGCCAGCACGCGCGGTCCCTCGGGCAGGGTATCGCCCTCGTGCAAGCGGTGCATATTGATGAGCGCGTAGCGATCGGCGGGACGCTGCGCGTAGACGTGCAGGTCGAGCCGCAGGTTGGGCATATCACCAGCAAGGTCCGTATAACTGGGCAGGCCGGCGTAACGGCTCGCGGGCTCGCGCTCGGTCGGTGAACCGCTGGCTGGCACCGCGGGTTCATTGTCGGCCGGGTTGAGGCCCTCCGGGGCGGCGCCGACGTCGCTCGCGAGTGCGGAATTTCTGCCGCCAGCCGGTGCACCGACCTCAACCGCTTGCGACAGCGCCGGTGCCGCGGTCGGCGACGCCCCCGGCGCGACGCTCGCCGGGGTGGCGGGCCCCGCCGGCGCAGGCGGGCTTACGGCGGGCGCGGCCGCGAGCGGTGGCGCCAAAGTGTCGTCGCCACTGGCTGGCGCGGGCCGACGCAGCGCGAAAATCAGTAACAGCAGGATGTTCATCGCCAGCAGCACGCCGACCACGATCACCCAGGTCGGATAGCGTCGTCGCGGCGCTGACACGCGCACCTCGAGCAGCGTCGGTCCGCTCTGGCGCTGGCGCTCGGCTTCGGATTTCTTCAGCGCATCGAGGATCAGCGACATCAGCCGCCCCGCGTCGACGCCTGGCGCGTCGCCTGCTGCTGCAGCAACGGCGAATCGGGCGGCGCCAGCGCCGCGTCGAGTGCTACCTGCGTCTCGATGCCGGCGATACCGTCGACGGTCAGCCGGTTGGCACGCTGAAACTGTTCGACCAACTGCACCAGACTCCCGTCATATTCATCGTTACCCGAAGCACCACCGCCACCGCCACCGCTCCAGCGAGTCAGCTGCTCACGCAACTGGCGCACCGGCGCGCCGCGCATGCCGGCGCTCAGATCGCGCACATCACGGGCACTCGGGCGCCACAGCAGCACGAAGTCCCCGAACCAGTAGCGCGTCAGATCCGCCAGGCTGATGGTCGCGGTCTGACTGCCAAGCTGAATCTGTGCGGTACCCTCGCCCAGAGCGCGCAACACCACCTGGCCGGATGTGCCGGCATCGTCGCTGAGCATCAGGATGGCCGGTCGGTTGAGCATGCGCAACTCCGCCAGCGATCCACGCTGCATCAGGCAGCGCAGGCCCTGTGTCAGCGCCTGGGTGCAGCCATCGATCTTGCCGGGGCTGTAATTGGCTTGCCACAGGCCAAGCAGCTGGGTGAAGGCCGTGTCGGTGTCGGTGCTGCTGCGACTGGCCATCAGCAGTGAACCGAGTGTCGGCAGCGGCGGCGCGCCCATCGGTGCCACCGCCGCGGGGCCGTTCGTCGCACCGGTTGATGGCGCCGCGCCACTTGGGACGACCAACGGCGCGACGGCGCTGCTCGCGGGAACTGCGTTTGCCAGCGCGCCGGAAGAGCTTGCGCTGGCGCCGGCCGGCGGCGTGGCCGCGAGCTTCGGTGTCGACACCGGCGCGCTCGCGACGACGGCGCGGTGGCCGATGATCAGGCGCCCCGAAGCATATCGCCATAGCAGCAGCGCGCTGCCGGCCAGTACCGCCAGTGCCAGGGCGCCGACCATGAGCGGCATCCAGCGCGGCGATACCTCCTGATCGAACACCTCGGCACCCGCGCGCCGTATCAGCGCGCCGGGCACCTGGTGCAGATCCTGCGTGTAGGCGCCGAGCAGCGCGCGATCGCAGATGATGTTGATCACGCGCGGTATACCGTGGCTGACGTGATAGATCTCGCGCAGCGCGCCGCGCGTGAACACCTCGGCGGTGGCGCCGGCGACCCGCATGCGATGGCGCACATAGGCCGCGGTTTCCTGGCGCGACAGCGGATCGAGGTGATAGCGACCGGTGATGCGCTGCGCCAACTGACGCAGATCCTCGCGCGCCAGCAGCCGGCGCAGCTCCGGCTGTCCGATCAGGATGATCTGCAGCAGCTTCTGCGTTTCGGTCTCGAGATTGGTGAGCAGACGGACGTGCTCGAGCACCTCGGGGGCGAGATTTTGAGCCTCATCGACAATCAGTACTACGCGGCGGCCCTGTGCATGGGCGCGCAGCAGATAGCGATTCAGGAGGTCCACCAGCTCCTTGCTGCTGCCCGCGGCGTTGTCGTCCGGTCCCAGTCCGAGCTCCTCGCACAGTGCCAGCAGGAACTCGCCGGGCGACAGGCGCGGGTTGAGGATCAGCGCGATCTCGGCATTCTTCGGCGCACGCGCCAGCAGCGAACGAATGGTCGTGGTCTTGCCGGTACCGACCTCGCCAGTCAATTGAATGAAGCCGCCGGCCTCGTTGATGCCGTAAACCAGATGCGCGAGCGCATCCGCGTGCCGCGCGCTCAAGTACAGGTAGCGCGGGTCCGGGGTGATCGCAAACGGCTTTTCCGCTAGTCCGAAAAACGACAGGTACATCGGCGCGGTCTCCTCAGGACACGCATGTCTGATCTCCCTCCAGGGTTGGAGCCACGGGCCGCAGAAATGTTCGAGCCTGATTCAGGCCCAGTTCCTGCGGTGCGAAATCATCCACGTCGATGATCTGCATGACCCGGCGATCATAGTCCGCCAGCAGCGCTGCTTCGGATTCGCTGACAATGCCGAGCGCGCGCGCCTGCTCGATCTGACCGGGCAGGTCGAGCGCGGTCAGACGCCCGGTCTTCTGACCTTCGATCCGCAGCCGGCGCTCGAGCGGCTCGGCCGCGTCGGCCAGTTCCAGCACCTGCTGCAGCGCGCTCAAGGGATTGCCGGGTTCGGCGCTGCGATACACCAGCCGGCAAAGGCGCGCGCGCGTCTCGGTGTGCGTCAGCAGCAACTCGGCGACCCGGCGCCCGAGCCGATCAGCCGGCGCGAAATAGGTCAGCCCGCGCGGGAAGATCAGCAGGCGCATCAGCGCTGCCAGCGCGCGGTTGGGGAAATTGCGCAGCACGCTGTGCAGCTGCTCCTGCGCCTGGTAGAGCAGTTCGCGGCACGCCCACTCGACGATCGGCAGTTCCTCGGGTGGCTGGCCCTGGTTGTCGTGGTGTTTGAGCACCATCGAGGCCAGATACATCATCGACAGCACATCGCCCAGCCGCGCCGAGATGGTCTCCTTCTTCTTGAGGTAACCGCCCAGGGTCAGCATCGCGACGTCGGTCGCGAAGGCGAACGAGGCGCTGAAGCGCTCGATATGCTGGTAGTAGCGCCGGGTCGGACCGGACTCCGGCACGCGCTCGAAGCGCGCCAGACTTACGGCCATCAGCAGTGCGCGCACGGCATTGGAGATGGTGAAGCCGATGTGGCCGAACAGCGCGCGATCGAACTCGACCACGCCGTGGCGGCGATCCTGGTCGTGGACCGCATTCATCTCGCGCAGCACGAACGGATGGCAGCGGATGGCACCCTGGCCGAAGATGATCAGGTTGCGCGTCAGGATGTTCGCGCCCTCGACCGTGATGGCGATCGGGATCGACTGGTAGCCGCGGCCCAGGTAATTGTTAGGGCCAAGCATGATGCCCTTGCCGCCCTGCACGTCCATGGCATCATTGCCAACCCGACGGCCCATCTCGGTCAGGTGGTACTTCAGGATCGCCGCGGGTACCGCCGGCTTCTCGCCCTGATCGATCGCCGCGGTGGTGACGCTGCGGGCCGCATCCATGATGTAGCTCAGAGCCACCATGCGCGCCAGCACCTGCTCGACTCCCTCGAAGCGGCCGATCGGGGTATTGAACTGGCGGCGCACGCGCGCGTACGCGCCCGAGGCATAGATCGCGCTCAGCGCACCGCCGGTCGCATTCGCCGGCAGCGAGATGCAGCGGCCCACCGACAGCTGCTGCACCAGCATGCGCCAGCCGCAGCCGGCCATCTTGAGGCCGCCGATGATGCAGTCGAGCGCTACGAATACATCCCGACCGCTGACCGGTCCGTTCTGGAATGGAATGTTGAGTGGCAGATGGCGCCGCCCGATCTCGATGCCCGCGGTGTCACGCGGCACCAGCGCGCAGGTGATGCCCAGATCGCTTTTGTCGCCGATCAAGTGCTCCGGATCGAACATGCGAAACGCCAGTCCGACCACGGTCGCTACCGGCGCCAGGGTGATATAGCGCTTGGAGAAATTGAGCCGCAGCCCGATGACTTCGCGCCCCTGCCACACTCCGCGGCACACCACGCCGACATCGGGAATGGCGGCGGCGTCCGAGCCGACCCGCGGCCCGGTGAGCGCGAAGCACGGAATCTCGTCGCCGCGCGCCAGTCGCGGCAGGTAATGATCCTTCTGCTCTTCGGTCCCGTAGTGCAACAGCAGTTCCGCCGGGCCGAGCGAGTTTGGCACTGCAATGGTCGAGGCGCAGGTGACGCTGCGTCCCGAGATCTTCACCAGCACGCAGGAGTGGGCGTAGGTGGAGAATTCCAGGCCGCCGTAGCGGCGCGGAATGATCAACGCAAAGAAGCCCTGGGATTTGAGGTACTGCCACACCTCCGGTGGCAGATCGCCGCGCCGATGGGTGATGTCGAAGTCATCCAGCATGCGGCACAGCGTGTCGCATGGGCCATCGAGAAATGCCTGCTCCTCGGCCGACAGCCGCGGCGCGGCCGCGGCACGCAACTTGCGCCAGTCCGGATTGCCGGTGAACAGCTCCCCCTCCCACCACACGCTGCCGGCTTCGAGCGCGTCGCGCTCGGTATCGGACATCGACGGCAGCCGCCGCCGGTAGGTGCGCATGAACGGACCACTGATCAGCGCGATGCGCAGCGGCCGCAGGTTCAGCAGCCAGAAGCACACCAGCAGCAGCCACAGCAGACCCTGCCACGCCTCGGCCGGACGCCCGAGCAGGCTGTAGGCCAGCAGCAGCACCGTGAAGGCGGCCGTGAAGGACAGCAGCGGCAGTCGGCGGTAGGCCAGATACAGCACCGCAACGACGAAGCACACCGTGAGGATGGCGCCGATCATGGTCGCACTGACTATAGTCCCTTGAGCGGCGCGTCGCGCGCGTCAGCCAAGCAGCTCTCGAACCCCGTCACGCTCCTCGCGCAGCTCGGCGGCACTGGCGTCCATGCGGCGGCGACTGAAGTCATCGATCGTCAGCTCCGGAACGATGCGGTAGGCGCCATTGGCGCAGCGGACCGGGTAGGAATACATCAGCCCTTCCTCGATGCCGTAGCTGCCATCCGAAGCAATGGCCATGCTGGTCCAATCCTCCGGCGCCGTGCCGAGCATCCAGGTGCGCACGTGATCGATCGCAGCCGAGGCGGCCGAGGCGGCCGAGGAGGAGCCCCGCGCCTTGATGACCGCGCCACCGCGCTGCTGCACGGTCGGAATGAACTGCTGCTCGATCCACGCGCGGTCCACCAGGCTTACGGCCGCCTTGTCCTTGACCAGCGCGTGATTCAGATCCGGATACTGCGTGGCAGAGTGGTTGCCCCAGATAATCATGCGCTGCACGTCGTTCACGTGCGTGCCGGTCTTCTCCGCCAGCTGCGACAGCGCGCGATTGTGATCCAGCCGCGTCATCGCGCTGAAATTGCGCCGATCCAGACCCGGCGCATTGCAGCTGGCGATCAGCGCGTTGGTGTTGGCTGGATTGCCGACCACCAGCACGCGCAGATTGCGATTGGCGACCGCGTCCAGTGCCTTGCCCTGGGCCGAGAAGATCTGCGCATTGGCGAGCAGCAGGTCCTTGCGCTCCATGCCAGGCCCACGCGGGCGCGCGCCCACCAGCATGGCCACTTGGCAGTCGCGAAAGCCCACGCGGGCGTCATCGGTGGCAAGCACCTTGTTGAGGCTCGGAAAGGCGCAGTCGTTGAGCTCCATGACCAGGCCGCCGAGAGCGGGCAGCGCCGCACTGATCTCGAGCAGGTGCAGATTGATGGGCTGCTCGGGGCCCAGCATGGCGCCTGATGCGACGCGGAAGGCCAGGGCGTAGCCGATCTGTCCTGCGGCGCCGGTGATGGCGACGTTCAAAGGCTGCTGCATGCGTACTCCAGCGCAAAAAGATCGTGGATTTTAGTGACAGGGCCTGCCCGGCAGCCATCCCGAGCGGGGGTGTTGACAGTGAGTTAGTGTTGTAGTTATATACAACACCAGTACATCAACACACAGACCGCTCATCCGCTCGGTCACTGACACGGAGCTTTATATGATCAGCGCAAACACCACCACCCCGGCCCGGCCGGTTCAGCTTGCCCTCTGCGCGGCACTGGCCGTGGCCATCACCGCCTGGACCACGCAGACGATCGTCCGCTCGGCCGGCCAGCACGAATATAGTCTGGCCGCCCTGCAGGCGAGCGTCGCTGCCGTGCCGGCACCCGAGCCCGCTGGCATCACGGTGGCGCTTGCCCGCTAACGCCAACGCTCGTTGCCCGCCGCCTTAGGTCGCACTACCACGTGAGCACCGATACCCCTTGGGACAACAGCCAACCGATCTACCGGCAGCTGCGCGATCGTGTGGTCGCGATGATCCTCGAGGGCATCCTCAAGGAAGGCGATGCGCTGCCCTCGGTACGTCAGGTGGCTGCGGAATTTCGCCTCAACCCGATCACCGTGCTCAAAGGCTATCAGCAACTGGTCGACGAGCAGTTGGTGGAAAAGCGTCGCGGACTGGGCATGTACGTGAGTGCCGGGGCCTTGGCGACGCTTAAGACCGACGAGCGACGCCGGTTTCTGGAATCCGAATGGCCCAAGGTGCGCGCGCAGATCGAACGCCTGGGTCTGTCGGCCAAGGAACTGCTGAGCAAGGACAACAAATGAGCCCGATCATAGAAGCCCGCGAGCTGAGCAAGCACTACGGTCAGTTCGCCGCACTCGACAAGGTCAGCTTTCAGCTGCAGCCCGGCCGCATCGTCGGCCTCATCGGCCGCAATGGTGCCGGCAAGACCACGCTGCTGAAGAGCATTCTGGGGCTGACCCCCTACCAGGGCAGTGTCCGGGTACTGGGCCGCGAGCCGATGCGCGAGCGCAGCGCTCTGATGACCGACGTGTGCTTCATTGCCGACACCGCCGTGTTGCCGCGCTGGCTGCGGGTCTGGCAGGCGATCGAGTACCTGGCCGGCGTGCATCCGCGCTTCAACCGGCAGCGCGCCTCCGAGGTGCTGGCCACGACCGGCATTCGCGCCGACCACCGCGTCGGCGAGCTGTCCAAAGGCATGATCACGCAGCTGCACCTGGCGCTGATTCTGGCCGTGGATGCCCGGCTGCTGATACTGGATGAGCCGACCCTCGGTCTGGACCTGCTGTACCGGCGCCAGTTCTACGACACGCTGTTGAACGATTACTTCGACAAGGAGCGCACCATCCTGCTGACCACGCATCAGGTCGAGGAGGTGCAGCACCTGCTGACCGATGTGATGTTCATCGATCGCGGCCAGGTAGTGCTGGACGCCGCGGTGGAGGATCTGGCGAGCCGCTTCCAGCAGCTTACGGTAGCCCCGGACAAGCTCGACGCCGCCCGCGCGCTCGGGCCGTTCTACACGCGCGAACTGTTCGGCCGCACCATCATGTTGTTCGACGGCCGCTCGGCCGACAGCCTTACGGGGCTGGGCGAACTGCGCACTCCCGGCATCGCCGACCTGTTCGTCGCCAAGATGCAGGCGGTGGTGTCATGAGCGTGTTGCGAACGCAGCTGCGACGCGAATTCTGGGAGCATCGTGCTCTGTGGATCATCCCGCTCATCGTCGCGGCCGCGCTGCTGCTCGTGGCTGCGAGCTTCGGCCATCTGAATGTCAGCATCGACGATGCGCCGCCGCTGGAGCACGCACCCGGGACCACGCTGTTCCAGCTCGGCCTTATCGGCTGGGCATTGCCGTTCTACTGCGCCGCCGCCATTCAGGGCACCACCTACCTGCTCGACTGTCTGTATGGCGAGCGGCGTGATCGCAGCATTCTGTTCTGGCGCTCGATGCCAGTGTCCGACGCGCAGACCGTGGTGGCCAAACTGATCGTGGGCGCGCTGCTGGTGCCGTCGCTGGCATTCATCGGTGCTGCCCTGACCAGCGTGCTCGCCAGCGGCATCCTGACGCTGCGCAACCACGGCATGGTCATCAACATGTTGCGCGTGCCACTGTGGGATACGACCGGTTGGCTGCAAATCCAGGCGCTGACGCTGTACGGGCTCGTGGCCGCGATCCTGTGGTTGGCGCCATTCGCCGCTTACCTGTTGCTGATTTCGGCTTGGGCACGGCGCTCGCCGCTGGCGTGGGCGGTAATGTTGCCGGTGCTGCTCCTGATCCTGGAACACATGGCGTTCGGCACCTACTACGTCGCCCACATCGCCGGCGGCCAGTTCGGAGATTTCCTGAGCAGTGCTTATCGGATCGACGAGCAGACCGCACGCAGCATCGGCGGCGCGATCGTGACCCGCGGCACGGCGGTCGACGAGCAGCTGCGGTTTGACCTGAGGCTGATGGATCCTGCCCGGCTGCTGTCGAGCGCGCGCCTGTGGCTTGGCCTGCTGGCGGCGGTAGTCATGACGCTGGCCGCGATCCGTTTGCGACGTTATCGGGATGAGGCCTGACCGTGATTACCTGGGGAACGATGCGACCGAAGCGCGCACATCGCACGCCGACCGCCACTCGCAACCATCTGCCGGCGAGCATGCGCGGGCAGCTGGAGAAGCTGCTGAATGCGCGGCTGGCGGACGCGCTCGACCTGGAGTCGGCGACCAAACAGGCGCACTGGAACGTCAAGGGACCGCATTTCATCGCGCTGCACGAGCTGTTCGACCAGCTACACCGAAACGTGCAGCTGCACGTGGAGCGCATCGCCGAGCGCATTACGGCGCTCGGCGGTACGGCCCGCGGCACGCTGCAGGCAGCCGTGCGGGCCAGCTCGTTGACTCCGTACCCGGAGGATCTGAGCGATGGCATGCAGCACGTGCGGGCGCTATCGGAGCGCGTGGCCGACTTCGGCAACAAGGCCCGGGCCGCGATCGAGAGCGCCGCGCGGCTGGGCGATGCCGATACCGCCGATCTTTTTACCGGGGTGTCACGCGACTCCGACAACTACCTGTGGTTCCTCGAGGCCCATCTGCAGACCAAGGTCTGACGAGAACACGCCAACACTGATAGCATCGAGGGCTCGCATGGCCGAGCCGCTGATCGCAGGACGTGGACCCATTGCCGTCGACACGGAGGCGGGCAAGACCTATTGGTGGTGCGCCTGCGGCCGCTCGAGTACGCAGCCATTCTGCAGCGGCGCGCACGAGGGCAGCGGCATCGAGCCGGTGGCCTACGTGGCCGAACGCACCGGACGGGTGTATTTCTGCACCTGCAAGCGCTCCGCCAGGGCGCCGCTGTGTGACGGCACCCACAAGACGTTGCCGCCTTAGCGCTTTCATCGGCCGCGCATCGAATTCGACCGGGCCGCAAGGGCAAGGGTTAGCTGACTGCGAGTTACAGGCGTCACCTGCATTGTCGTGTTACTGGCACTGCCGGCCGCGGCCCATGGCGACGGTCTGGGCGGCTCGATCGGCGTGGCCACGGACGACGCCTACCGCGGCGTGTCTTACAGCAACGATCAGCTGTCGCCGCGTGGTGAGTTTCACGGCGTGCTCGGTCCCTGGTTCGCCGGAGTGTCGGCCGAGGAGATCCGTCGTGGTCTGAACCGGGGTGCCGGCGCCGAGGTGATTGCGTACATCGGCTATCAGCTGCCAATCACCGACGGCTGGAGCGTCCAGGCGACCATGCGTCACTATGATTATCCCGGCAATTTGTTTCGCGCCCAGTACAACTATGACGAGTTGGAGCTGTCGGTCGGCTGGCAGCAGCGCGTGGTGGTGAGCGCGATCGCCTCGCCAGACACCTACAGCCACGACTATCTGGGTAACTTTGGCAACGGCCGGGCCTTCGCCTACGAGGTTGCCGCTCGCCAACCGCTGCCCGCCGGCCTGTCGGCGCTCGCAGGTTTGGGCTACTACGATCTGCGGCACGAGATCGGGATCGGTTATTTTTATGGGAGCGTGGGCCTGGAGCGCCGGTGGCGCTCCTGGGCGGTGGACCTGCGTTATGTCGATACCGACGGTACTGCGAAGCAGCATTTCGAGGACGACGCGCGCAGCCGGTTGGTTTTGAGCGTGTTCTGGACCTTCTGAGGGGCGATGCCCGACGCCAGTAACCGCCGGGTGGATCACGATTTTCCTGACCGGGACTACAACCGCCGGCGGCTCTTGCGGCACTAAAACTTGAGGCCCATGCTGCCGTCGGACTGCCTGCACCAGACGCCAATGCCCACCACGTCGAAGTCATCCATGCCAGCGCGCGACGATCGGCTCGACCGCGAGCTGCTGCGTCAGATAGCCGCGCAGGATAGTCACGCCCTGCAGCACCTGTATCTGGAGTACTACCGGCGGCTGCTGCAGTTTCTGTCGCGACTGAGTTCGCAGCGCGATGCCCTCGACGAGGCGATCAACGATACCTTCTGGATCGTATGGCGCAAGGCGGGTGAGTTTCGCGGCGACTCGCGCGTGTCGACCTGGATCATGGGCATCGCCTGGCGCTGTGCCCTCAAGGCCCTGCGGCGCAACAGCGACTCGTCGGCCGAAGCGCTCGCCAGCTCGATGGTCGGCGACGCGGCGGTCACCGAGACGGTTGCCATCGAGGAGCGTAGCCAATGGCTCGCGCACGGCCTGGCGACGCTGCCGTTCGAGCAGCGAGCGACGCTGGAGCTGGCATATTTCGTGGGCCATTCGTGCGAGGAGATTGCCGCCATCATGGAGTGTCCCGTGAATACCGTGAAGGCTCGGATGTTCCAGGCCCGGATCAAACTTCGAAATCTGCTGCCGAAGATTGGCGGCATCTCCGATGCAACACCGCTCGGAGGGAGTCAGACGTGATGCACGAGATCTCATCGGCCCATCGCCAGACCTGGGATCTGATTCCATGGCTCGTGAATGGCACCGCTACGGACGCCGAACGGGTAGCGGTTCAGGCGCACTTGGATCGCTGCGGGGACTGCCGAGCGGAGCTGGAGTTCCAGCAGGGCTTGCAGGCGACCATCGCCGCGCAAAGCAGCGTCGATGGCGACGTGCGCGAGTCCTGGCAGCGGCTGCGCAGCCGGCTCGACACGCCCGAGCGGCCCGAGCCGGCTCGCGCTCCGGCGCGACGCGCCCGCGGCGGACGCGGTGCGCAGATGCCGTGGCTGGTCGCGGCGATGGTGGTCCAGGCGATCGGACTGGCGGCACTGGGCGCCGCCCTGTGGTCGCGTTCGCTGCATGATCCGCAGTTGGTCGGCGCGCCGGCCGCCTATCGCACGCTGTCAGCGACGGAATTCGCGCAACCGAGCGCCACGATTCGCGTGGTATTTGCCCCTGGCGTCGCGGTGGCGGAAATGCAGACGATGCTCGCGGCCGCGCGGCTGCAGGTGCTGGCCGGCCCGAGCGAGGTCGGCGTCTGGACGCTCGGTCCGGCGCGCGATTCGAACCGCGCGGCCACCGAGGCAGCGCTGCACGAGCTGCGCACTCGGCCCGAGGTGCGGTTCGCGGAAGCAATCGCCGGCGCGCCCTAGGGCAGCTGCCATGTTCGGCTACGGGTCGGTGCTCACAGTTCGAACGCTCGCGCGACTGGCGTTGCTGCTGGTCGTGGTTGGCTGCGCATCGACTGCGCGCATGGGCAGCCCCAACCTGGCGGGCGGCGATCTGAACGCCGACGCCGACCGTCTGATCCTGGTGACCATTGCGAACCCGAGCGGGCCGATGCTGAGCGAGCCGGGCTCGACCCCCTACGGCTACGACATGGTGACCGCCTACGGCGTGAGCAGCCAGGCGCGCGCCATCGCCGATGCGCTCGGTCGCGACTACGGACTCAAGCCGGTGCGCGACTGGCCGATCGCGCCACTGGGAGTGCAATGCCTGGTATTCGCGCTGCCGCCGGATGCTGATCGGACCACGGTGATACAACGCCTGTCGGCTGACCGACGTGTCCGCCTGGCGCAGCCGATGCAGGTGTTCAGCGCGCTCGGCACCTCGAACGGCGCGCCCGCATCGACCGCCACACCGGCGCCGCAGCCATCATTGGACATGCCGGTGAATTTCAGTCCCGAAAGCGGCGCGCCGGTCACCGGCTACAACGATCCCTACGTCGGCTTGCAGCACGGCTTCGCCGCGATCCAGGCCGCGCCAGCACAGCACTGGTCGCGCGGCGAGGGGGTGAGCGTCGCCATCATCGACACCGGCGTCGAGGTCGATCATCCCGATCTGGCCGGACGCATCACCGCTACGCGCAATTTCGTCGACGACGACATGGCGGCGTTCGGCGGCGATCGTCACGGCACCGGCGTCGCCGGCATCATCGGTGCGGACGCCAACAACAACCTCGGCATCGTCGGGGTCGCACCCTCGGCGCGCCTGCAGATCTACAAGGCCTGCGAGCCGCTGAAGCCGCACAGCCTGGAAGCGCAGTGCAATTCATTCACGCTGGCGCTGGCACTTGATGCGGCGATCGAGGTGCATGCCCAGGTGGTGAACCTGAGTCTGGGCGGCCCGGCCGATCTGCTGCTGACGCAGCTGGTCAGCTACGGTTTGCGCCATGGCATCGTGTTCGTCGGGGCGGTACCCGAGGATGGCCGCCTGGATGGCTTTCCGGTGTCGATACCGGGTGTCATCGCGGTGGATCAGGTGGGTCGCTCGGTTGATGTGGCCACGGTGCTGCACGCGCCCGGCCGCGATATCCTCAGCCTGGCACCGGCGGGGCGTTACGATTTCTCCACCGGCTCCTCGTTCGCGGCGGCGCACGTTACCGGCGCGATCGCCCTGCTGCGCTCGCGCGTGCCGGAGCTGGATGCCGCCACGTTGTTTACGGTGCTGGCGCGCACCGGCATGCGCGATGCCTACGGCGATCGTATCAATATCTGCGCGGCGCTGGCCGCGGTACAGCCGCAGAGCGAGTGCACACGCTCCAACAAGGCGGTGGCGACGGCGACGTTGAACCCGTAAGGGTCGCCCCCACATGCGGCCTTCAGCTCGTCAGCTGCGCGATCCATTCGATGAGCGGGCAGCGCTGCCGCAAACACGTGATCTGCAACTACTCGGCGCGCGCTTTCGCTTCGAGAGCAACAGCACCCGGCTGCTGCGACTGGTCGATCAGGCGTTCGCCGGCTTGCCGCGCCATCGTCTCGGCGCGCACAGCCGGCCGGTGCGGGTGCGGCTGTTGTTGACGCGGCCCGGCGCCCCCGGCGCGGTGGCGAGCGGGCTGCCGCCGCTGAACACCTTTGCCGGCGCAGGCTTCCTGTGCGGCGCCATCGATGCGGGCAACTTCGTGGTGATCGCGCCGGCACAAGCCTCGGCGCTGGTGGTGGTGTCGTCCGCGATGCTGCGCTACCCGCATGAGGTGCGTTACGAACTGATTGAATTCGCGGTCTACATGCTGGCGGCGCGCATCCAGGGACTGGTGCCCTTGCACGCGGCCGCGGTCTGCCATCGCGGCCGAGGCCTGCTGCTGATGGGCGACAGCGGCGCCGGCAAATCCACCGTCGCGCTGCACTGCCTGTTGCGGGGCCTTCAGATCCTGTCCGAGGACGGCGTATTCGTGCAGCCCGCGGATCTGCTGGCCACCGGCCTGTCCAATTTTCTGCATCTACAGCCCGGCGGCCTGCAGTTCGTGCAGGCTCGCGCCAGTGCCACCCGCATCATCCGTTCGCCGCTGATTCGCCGGCGCAGCGGTGCCCTGAAACATGAACTGGATCTGCGACGCGGCGGATTCCGGCTGGCGCCGCAGCCGGTAAAAATTCACTCGGTGATCTTCCTGTCGAAGCGAACGGCCAGCGACCGACGATTGCTGCGAGCGCTGCCGCCGCGAGCGCTCGCGCGGCGCCTGCAGGCGCTGCAGCCGTACGCCTCCGGTCAGAGGGGTTGGCGACAGTTTGGCCGCAAGCTGGCCGCGGTCAGTGCGTTTGAACTGCGCCGAGGCTCGCATCCGCAGCTGGCGGCGGCGGCGCTGGCGCAATTGCTGAATCCGCCAGCGCCCCGCGCACCGCGTGCATCGTAGGCGGTCGTGGCGGTTGGCTCAGCACCCACTTCAGGACCCGGCGGCCGTGCGATAGCTGCGACCAGTCACGATCCGCGGCCCAGGCTTCCTGGGCACCGACGGTCACGCGCTGACGCAGCAGCTCACGACTGGGAATGATGCGGTCCAGAATATAGCCGACCCGCTCGGACAACGAGCTGGACCAGGCAATGCCGGGGAATGCCTCGATGCGCAGGTTGGCGAACGAAACCTGCGACAGCGTCTGACGCCGGGCGATGGTTCGAAGCGAGCGCGAGCACAGCGGTCGCAGCGCGCCGAGCACCTCGGCCGGGATCGTGTGCGGGTAGTAGCGCACCAGCAATTCCAGCGGCGGCAGCGCCCACCACAGCGACTGTCGCCCTCGTAGCGCCAGCAGCGCGGCCCAATCAGGCTCCAGCATGCGCGCGGCCGTCAGCGCCAGATCGTGCAGCTGGATGAGCCGCAACGAGCGCGACACCATGTCGCCGGCCGCATGCAGCAGCAGATGCGTGAACAATGCCGCGATCGATGGGTAGTCATTCAGCCCGGGCTGCGGTTGGTCCAGAAAAATCAGCGCCGACACGTCGGCCTCGTGCATCGGCAGCCGCTCGACGATGCGCGTGTGCAGATCGATCTTGATCGGCCGATCGGCGTGCTCGCCGAAGCTCGTCGCCCCCTTGCGTACCACGGCGGTGGCGGCATGGCTGGGCTCGAACACGCGATTATTCCCGCTCACCGAGGTGTCCAGGTATCCGAGCATCAACAGCAGCTCGCGCGCGGCCGGCTCATCGGCTGTCGATACCAGCAGATCGAGATCCGCCATCGGCCGCTCGCCGCCCGAGTACACGCCCAGCCGGTACAGGGCCGCGCCCTTGAGCGGCACCAGCGCGAGCTGCGCGCGCCGTGCCTGTTGGTCGAGGCGGTCCAGCAGGGCGCTCAAGCGCTGCTGGCGCGCCGCGGTGTGGAGGCGTTGCACGCCGACGAACTTTTCCCACGACGGCGGTCCGCGCCAGCGCAGCGCCCCGGCCAGCAGCGGCGTGACGCCATGCAGTACCGCGGCAGCGCGCGCCATGCTCCACTGGAACTCGCTCCAGTCAGGAGCATGCTGGCCGGCATTGTGCAGCTCGCCGGCAAAATGCTCGGTGGCCTTCTCCAGCGCCAGCGCGATCTGCGGCAGTGGCGGCAGGACAGGCAGCGCCGTCACCTCACACCGCCACGATTTTGCCGCGGGTGAAATCGGCGGTGTCACGCCGCAACTGGGGTTCGCGCACGATCAGACCGTCCCAGCGCCGCTGCAGCGACTGCGCGGCCCAGCGCCGTTCGGCGCCCTGATCCGGCCCCTGCAGACGCTGCGCCTCGACCTGATCGTGCAGCAGCTCCCGCACCGCGCGGTAGAACTCCGAGGCGTAGGTGCCGTGAAACATCATTTCCAGATCGTTACTGTCCTGCCAGCGGTTCTTGTCGCCGAGCTGAGCCTTGACCTGTTCGTAGAACGGCGTGCCCGGCAATGGATAGGACACGCTGACGCCCACCTCGTCGGGCTGCGCCCGCTCGATCAGCTCGCGCGTGGCCAGGATGTCATCGAGCTGTTCGCCCAGATAGCCGATCTGGATGAAGAACCCCACCCGGATGCCCTCGGCCTTGAGGCGTGCGCGGGCGGTGAGAATTTCAGGCACCGTGATGCCCTTGTTCATCGCATTCAAGATCTTCTGGCTGCCGCTCTCGGCGCCCAGCCAGGCCTCGGCGCAACCGGCCTGTCTTAGCACGCGGGCCATCGCCCCACTGATCAGATCGGCGCGGGTCTGGATAGTGAATGGAATCATGCCGTCGGCCGCCGTGAGCGCCTGCGTGAACTCGGTAATCCAGTCGGTTCGAAATCCGAAGATGTCGTCCGCGAACCAGACGTGGTCGGGCGCGAATCGGCGCTTGAGCTCAGTCATCTCGGCGGCGACATCGCGCGGCGCGCGCTGCAGATATTTATTGCCCCAGATGGGCTTGGAACACCAGTTGCACCGAAACGAACATCCGCGCGATGCGGCCATGTTGAGACTGAAATAGCCATGCGCGCGCTTCCACACGGCGCGGTAGCGCTCGATGTCCACCAGATCCCAGGCCGGCTCCTGCATGCCATTCGCATCGACCGTGAGAGCGGCCGAGCGGGCGAACTCGCGCGTGCCGGGCAGCGAGGTCACCACGGCCGACAGGCCTTCGACCAGCTGCGTGAGCGGCAGCTGCGGATCAGCGTCAAGGCGCGCCGTCAGCGCCCGCAGCGGCGGCAGCCCTTCGCCAACCAGCACCGCCTCGGCGCCGGCGTCCAGGTACGGGCCGGGCGCATCGGTTGCATCCGAGCCCACTGCCAGCACCCGCGCACCACAGCCGCGGGCCAGCGCGATCATCTCGCAGCTGGCACGACGCATTCGCTCCAAACACATCTTGCTGAGAAAGTTGAAGCTGTCCTCATACAGCAGCAGCAGTTGCGGGCGCAGCCGATGCAGTTGCTGCTCGTACTCGGCGACCGAGTCCGCCAGCATGGCGTCGAACACCTCGACGGCGTGGCCGCTTCGCCGCAGCATCGAGGCGACCTGCAGCGTCGCCAACGGCGGATACGGCTTGGCTCGCTCGACCTGCTTGCGATCAAAGCGAAGAAAGTAGGAATGTGCGACCAGGATGGAAAGCATTGTCGTTGCTCACGCCTTGGATGCCGTCAGCGACGGCGCCCGGCTCGTTATAAGAAGAGATGCAATTCGACGAATCCGAGGCCCTGGTTCTGCAGGTCGTTCTGGGGAATGCCCTGGTTGCGCCGGTATCCGGCGCGCAACTGCAGAAACGGAATTGGCGTCAGTTCGTAGAGGGCACTCCAGCGCGTCTGCCCGTTGTTATGCACGCTGCGTTCCGGATCGAGGAATTCATAGGTGAGTTTCAGGTTGTTGCCGCGGAAGATCAGCCAATCGGCCTCGCCCAGCAGCGGTATGCTGGTGCGCGTGCCATCCGGATAGCCGGCCTGCCGCACCACGTCGGCCTCGCCGAGCCAGACGACCGGGCCGGTACGCACCCCGGCGAACAGCCCGTACATATCGCGATTGCCCGAGTCGGCCTTGGTGAACGCCCCGGCGACGCCGACCCGCCAGCTTGACTGCACGCGCTGCAGCTGGCCGGTGACCTGGTAGCCGGAGCCGCTGCTGGAGTTGGCGGCACCATTGGTCAGATCCAGCTGCCCAGACCAGTTGGGGCGCTCGAAACCGAACTCGACCCCGTTATCGGGCGTCGTCATGTTGATGCCGGTGTCCTGGCGCACGAACGCGGTCTGATCCTGCAGCCGCCAGCCAAACGGCAGATAGAAGCGCCCGGCCTTGATGTACCAGTCGTTGGTATTGCCGTAGCGCGCGTACGCCTCCATGGTCTGGGCCGCGCCGGGTGCGACCTGCTCGTCGACGTACAGTCCGAGCTTGTTGGGAATGATGCTGACATCGGCATACAGTCGAAATTGTTCGAGTGAGAAATTTTGAATCGTGGAGGAGTGCGGGATGGTGGTACGCGACCAATCGGTGCGCAGGTCGCCGCCGACGCGCACGATGTCCTGCACCACCTGGCCCAGCCACACCGGCGTGCCGGTCGGTAACGAGGTGGTCGGCATCACGTTCTCGGCAAACACCAGGCCGAAGGCGTTGCGCAGTCCGCCGCCGGTCGGATTGACGTGACAGGCCACGCATTTGTAGCCCTGCTGCACGGCCAGGTACGGCTCGGCCACCGCCACGCGGGCGCCCGCCAGGCCGATGCAAGCCATCACCGCCAGCAGCCCCGGTGACGCTCTCATGGGGTCGGCGTCACTGCGAAGCGGCTGACGATCTGATCGGTGCTGCTGGCGGCCGCCGACCGGTCGAGCCTCGCGCCATCGATCGAGCTGAGCACGTTGCCCGGCTGTCCACTCAGTACCACCTGGTACTGCCCGGTCTTAAGCGGTGCGCGCGGCGTGAGCATCAGCGTGCGCGGATTGGCCGCCGGCACCGAAATCTCGGTCGGCACGAGCGCGCTGCCCGCGGATGAGTCGGCACTCGCATCGATGCGCTCCAGGCGCACGCTGCTGCTGTCGGCACGGGTGCTATCCAGATCGCGGCTGAATCCGAGGATCACGCGGCTCGGAGCGAGCGCCAGCACGGCGCCGTCTTCCGGCGCGGTTGCGGCGACCCGGAAGCTTGCGGCCATGGTGCCGGCCGACGCGCCCTGCTGCGCGCCGTTCATGATCCACTGCGCGATGAAGTTGATCGTGGCCGACGGCAGCGGCGGCTGCCCCAGTGGCATCTGCCCGCCGACCGCGGCGTGGCCCTCGAGCTTCTGAATGATGTAGCTGTTGGTCGGGTCCCCGGGCTTGACCCGCAGGGTGCCCGGCTCCTCAGTGCTCGGCACATTCACCAGCAGGTTGAAGCTGTGCGCGGCGTCCAGCATCAGACCTTCGGGAGCGGTGGCACCGATGTGGCACACCGAGCAGATCGGGGTGAAGACGTTGGCCTGAATCGAATCGAAGTCGGCCGACAGGGGTACCGATCCACCGGAACTTGAGCCGCTGAGCGGCTGACCGCTGCTGTCGAGCCCGGCGCCACTGCCCGAGCACGCGCACAGGCAAACGCACAATAGACACGGGGCGGCTGCGCCGGTGCGGATGAGAATCGTCACAGCGGTAGGTGCCGGCCGCTGCTACGGAAGTTTTATGCGATCAGGCCCGCGTAGACGCGCAGAAATCGCTCGGCGGTGTAGTCGGCGTCCTGCAAAATGGCGCGCTGTTGCGCCTGCCGGGCCAGCTCCAGACGCCGGTCTTCATCGGCCAGGAGCTGCTCGATGGCCTGCGCCAGCGCCGGCGGATTCCCGATCGGCACTGCGACCGCGGCTTGCGGGGCCCATTCCGCCAGGTGCCCGACCGCCGTTCCCACCGTTGGCACGCCGGCGACCGCGGCCTCCAACATCACCAGCGGGCCAGCCTCGTGCCGCGAGGACACCAGCATCAGGTCGGCAGCGTCCACCAGCGGTCGCAGCTCTCGTTGGGTCAGGAAGCCGCGAAACCTGACCCGGTCGGTCAGCTGCAATTGTTCCGCCAGTGCCTGGATCTCACCGTGCAGCGTGTCCTCGCCGACGATGTCGGCCAGGAACGCGACGCCGGCCCGGCCTAAGGCCGCCAGCGCGTGCAGCAGTGTGGTCTGATCCTTGACGCGATTGAGGCTGGCGACGTGGATCAGTCGGGCCGGACGCTCGGGTGGTCGTGGCTGCGGCGGCCGCGGCGGCCAGCTGCTCAGATCCACGCCCAGTGGCAGGCGCTGCGATCGCACCCCCAGCCGGGCCAGCAGTTCCACCACCGGTGTACTGGTCGCGGTGACGGCCGATGCCGCACGCAGCACCAGCGCCTCACGCAGGCGGCCGCGCCAGCTCTGACGTCCGCCGAAGCCGATCTCGGGCATGTCGACGACTTCACCGCCGGTGACATGCACCAGGCTGGGCAATCGCAACGAGCAGGCCGCGGTGACCGCCACCTGACCGCTGGCCGCGGACCACATCGCATGCACCAGGCGAAAGGGCGCGGCCCGATGCAGCGTGCGGATCAGCCGCACCGCCCGCAGCCGCGTGTGGCGCGCACCGACGTTATGTACACGTGCTCCGGCGATGTCCCAGCTGCCGGGCAGCGGCTCCTGGTGCAGCGCCAGCACCTGCACGTCCGCGCGCCGCGACAGTCGCTCGATCAGAGCCAAAAGTCCTGGGATCACGCGATATTCGCCCGATCGGTCGACGCCGCCCGGCACCACCAGCGCGATGCGCATCATCGCTGTGAGTGCCCGCCGGCGGCGCTGTGGTTTGAGCACCCGAGGGGCGCGCGCGCGAGCCCGCAGCGGCATTGTTCGGGCCGCGGAACTCTGACAGGCTGCATCGATGGGCGCTTCATCCGAGACATCGCAGCTGCGCGACACGCAGAGCGCATTCGATAGCGTCGCAGCCGATTATGACGGCCCGCGCGGCAACAATGTGCTGATTCAGGACATGCGAGGCGAGATGTGGCACTGGCTGGATGTGCTGTTTGCAACGCCCGGCAGGTTGCTCGACATCGGCTGCGGTACCGGACTGGATGCGATCCGCATGGCCGACATCGGCCATACCGTCACGGCGACCGACTGGTCGGCGCAGATGGTGCAGCGGACGCGCGAGCGCGCCACCGGCCGAGGACTGCAGGCGCGCGTGCAGGCGATTGCGGCCGGCGCGCAGGAGCTGGACACGCTGGCGGGGGATGGCAGCTACGATGGCGCCTATTCCAATCTCGGTCCGCTGAATTGCGTGCCCGATCTCACCGCGGTATCGCGTCAGTGTGCGCGGTTGCTGAAACCCGGTGGCGCACTGGTGTTCTCGGTGATCGGCCGGCTGTGTCCGTGGGAGATCGCGCACTACGTGTTGCGCGCGCGCTGGGCGCGCCTGGCGCTGCGCTTTAAGCCCAACTTCGTCCCGGTCAGCATGAACGGGCACACCATCTGGACCCGCTACTACGGGCCGCGCGAGTTCTATCGAGCGTTCGAGCGCGAGTTCGCCCTGCGATCGTATCGCGGACTGTGCCTGTTCGCGCCGCCGCCGTATCTGACTTCGGTGCGCGAGCATCATCGGCGCTGGTACGACTTGCTGTGGCGACTGGATCGGCGTCTGGCGGCGTGGCCGGTGTTGCGCGGCATGGGCGATCATTTCCTGATCATCATGCAGAAGCGATGAGCGCGCTGGCCGCGTCAGTGCGCCTCGAAGCACCGATCGATCTCGCCGCTGACCCACAGCGCCCCCTGCCACGAAAGATGATTCGCGTCCACGTACAGCAGCGTATCGCCGTGCTCATATTCGCACGACCCGGATCGGCACAGCACCTGCTTGGGATCGACCGTGAACAATTTTCCCTGTCGTTCGAGTGCACGCAGGTCCAGCTCCGACTGGCGCAGCTGTGCCTGCGCCTCCGCCAGGCTGAGCTGCAAGAAACTCTCGCCCAGTCCCCGGCGGCGCGCCGTGGCGATCACGTACGGCAGGTCGTACTTGTAGTCCGGTACGTCCAGAACCGCGCAGATCGAGCGCCCCGGTGCCTGCACCGCCTCTACCGATCGCTGCAAGCCGAACATCAAGTTCGATTCCCCCGGCGCCGGATCGGCCTGCGCCGGCGGGATCAGCTGCGAGTCTGGAACCAGCCAACGCGCGTTCAGAATTACCACGCTCGGTCGCAGCCGTTCAATCGCCTGCACGGTCGCGGTGTTGACCTCGGCGCAGCGATCACGCGCCATCTCGGGGATCGACACATCGGTCAGATCGAGCAACGGTCGGCACGAGGAGTTGGCCGAGATATAGACCCGGACCTGGTGCTGGTCGGCAAGTTTAGCGTAGGCGTTGAACAGCGACATGACATGACTGTCGCCCCACACCAGCACCCGCGGCACCGAGTTGTTCTGCGGCCCGAAGCTGCACAACTGCCCGGATGCGATTTCGTCGCGCGTCAAGTTGATACAATGCATGATGTCGTCGCGCGGCAGATTCCACATCCGGCCTTCGGTCTGAAATTCCGGCGGAAATCGTCCCGGCAGACCGTGCGAGGCCCACATCACCCATCCGGCCGCGAACACCACCGCGTTGCAGGCCACGGCCCACTGCACGAAGGTGCGGTTGGATTTGAGGAAGCGGCGGCGGCGGATCGGCGTTTCGATCACCTTCCAGCTGACATACGCCAGCAGGTACATCACGCCGATCAGCGCGGCGGTCTGAAGCGCGGTGACCTCGACGACGTGGTAGTAGACGAACAGCGTCTCCAGCACGAAGTGCCACAGGTACAGGGAATAGGAGATCAGCCCGGTGAATACGATCGGGCGCAACGACAGCAGCCGGCCGGCCAGCGTGCAGCGTTGCTGCCCGGCGACGATGAGCGCGGCGGCGGCCGCGCACGGGGCCAGCGTATAGATTCCCGGATAGCGAGTGTCCGGGCTGTACAGGAACACCACGGCGATCAGCGTCGCCAACCCTGTGGCGGCGAGCAGTTCGCCGGTCGCCTGCGAGCGGATCAGCGGTGCCTGACTGGTCGCGATCGCTGCTCCGAGCAGCAGCTCCCACACACGCGAGGGCGCCAGGTAATAATTGGCCACCGGATGGTAGTACGAGGACCAGGCGCACAGCGCGAACGATGCCGCCGCGATCAGCAGCAGCACCGGGGTGCGATGGCGCGGCAGATAGCGGCTGACCAGCACCAGCGCGAGCGGATAGATCAGATAGAACTGCTCCTCGATCGCGATCGACCAGTAGTGCAGCAAAGCGACGTTCTCGCCGAAGCTACGAAAGTAGTTGTAGCCTTCGAACCAGGCGGCGATGTTTGGGACTAGCAGTGCCGTGGCGACCAGATACCGGCCGAAGCGCACCAGTGCCCAGGGCAGCAGCAGCACGCTGGCGGCCGCCGCGGCGATCAGCGATACCACCATCAGCGCCGGCAGGATGCGGCGACTGCGACGAATGTAGAAGTTCGCCAGACTGGCACGCAGTGGCTGATGCGCCGAGCCGAGCAACAGCAACGTAATCAGGTAGCCGGATATGACGAAGAACACGTCGACGCCGACGTAACCGCCGCCGAATCCCGGGACATGAGCATGAAACAGCACTACGGTCGCGACCGCGACGCCGCGCAGGCCGTCGATGTCGCGCCGGTAGGCCGGCGTCACGAGTTCGGCGCTCACCGGACACCTCGATGAGCGCCATCGTCACCGGCGAGGAATATTTTCGCAGCATCACCGCGCGCGCATCCGATCGGCGGGCGCGCGCCGCGTTCCAGGATCTGGTTCTGCGCAGCGTGCGGCCCGGCGCACGGCTGTTCGACTTTGGTGCCGGCCCGGGAATCGACGCGCGCTGCTATGCCGAGCGCGGCCTCGAAGTGACCGCCTACGATGTCGATGCCGGGATGCGCGAATTCTTCGCGCGCTACTGTCGCGAGTTCATCGTCAGCGGCCGCATCGTGCTCGAGCAGGCCGACTACGCGGAATTTCTCGCGCAGCGCCCGGCAGCGTCGGCCGCGTTCGACCTGGTGACCTCGAATTTCGCGCCGCTCAATCTGGTGCCCGACCTGCCGGCGTTGCTCGCAAGGCTGCACGCGTTGCTGCGGCCGGACGGCCTGGTGCTGGCGAGCGTGCTGAGCCCGTACTGCCTGAGTGACTATCGCTACGGCTGGGCTTGGCGCAATGCGCCGCGACTGTGGCGTGCGGGCAGCTATCAGTTGCCGGGCCCGCGCTTTCCCAGCACCCGCCGCACGCTGCGCAGTTTCGCTGTGGCCGGCGCGCCCTGGTTCACGCTCGAGCAGGTGTGGCGCGGGCTGCCGGACCATTCCGGGTCGATCGGCCGCGGCGTGGCGGTGCGCCCCGGCAGCGCTCCGTGGCGGGTGGCGCTCACCAGCCAGTTCATGTTCCTTCGATTCCGGCGCCGACAGCACTAGACACCTGACGACATCAGCGCCGGGCGCCGCGCCGCACTCGACTGAGCCAGCCGGTCGCGACCGGCAGCGGGTAGCCGAGCCGACTGGCCCAGCGGCCGACCGCGCCGGCCACGAGCTGCCGCTCGGTCAGCGTCGGGCCGTGCGCCGGGGCATGCTCGGTGTCGGTAAGAATGCGGCCCCTGTCGCTGCCATCATCGAATGAACTGTTGCTGCCGGTGACATCGCCCGCCACCGTCGGGCGCCACAGCACCGGCAGCGGTTCGATCTGCAGAAACGCCGCGATGCGCTGCGTGGTGGCCGGCTGCTCATTGACCAGTTGCTCGTAGCGCACCAGCAAGTACCGGGAATCGTAGCCGCTGCCGCTGCGGTTCACCGCCACGCGATAGCTGCGCGCCAGCTCGCGCAGCGCCGCGCCGACGTTGTCGAAATGTCCATAGGTGTACAACTCCATCGACTTGCGCGAAGCGAATACCGCCAGCGGCTCGCGCACCACGTGCAGGATCCGTGCCTCGGGAAATTCGCGCAGCAGACGGTCGATGAAGCGCTCGTTGGTCGGGGTCTTTTCGGCCCAGCGTTGCAGGGTGGCCGGGACGCCGTGTCTGAGACATGCGGTGTAGGCCAGCATCACCGCCAGCAGCGGCCAGCAGGCGGTGTTGCGGCCGAGCGAAGCCTGCACGAGCGGCGCCCAGGCGGTGAAGGCGCGCGCGAACTCGACATACGGCGAGCCGCGCGAGCAGCTGCGACCGAGCAGCCAGAACGGAGGCTGATTGCTCGGATTCACCAGCCGGCGGAGCCATTCGCAAGCCAATGTCGCTAGTACGCCATGCGCGCCGGCGGCATGACGGTGCGAAGCATTGGTGTAGAAGGTCCCCTCGGCCGGCAGCACCGACAGTGCCGGGTGGCCGTCGAGCAGATCGCGCATCAGCGTGGTGCCGCTGCGATGCACCCCGCAGATGAACACCGGGCGGCGTGCCAGTTCCAGCCCCCGCTGCACGTCGGCCGATGCCAGCTCGGGCGCGCCGCTGTTCCGGGCTAGACGCCACACGCACTCGGACCATTTGATCGCCGTAACGGCCGAGGCGGCGGCGGCGCCGCGGTCCTGCCGCCAGTCGACCAGCTGGCGGTTCAGGCGCGATTCCAGCGCCAGCAGCGCTGGCAGCGCGTCGAGTTGCGGGACGCCGATAGACATCGTGGCGATCAGCGCACTGCGGCCACGCGCTGCGAGCCGGGTGGGTCGCGCATCAGTTCAGCGTAGCTGCGGCTGCCGATGATCCTGCCGGCAGCGAGCTCGATGATTGCATCGCAGGTGCGCAGCGAGCTGAGTCGATGAGCGATCAGCACGATGGTGCAATGGCCGCGCAAGGTCCCCAGGGTCTCGATCAGTTCCTGCTCGGTCAAGCCGTCGAGCGCATTGGTCGCCTCATCCAGGATCAGCACCGCGGCGTCGCGATACAGCGCCCGCGCGATGCCGATGCGCTGACGTTGACCGCCGCTCAGCGCGACGCCGCGCTCACCCACCAGATGCTGATACCCAGCCGGCAGGGTGCGCACGAAATCGTCGAGCCGCGCACGCCGCGCGGCGATGAGCAAGCGCTCCTGGTCGATCTCGCCGGGGCCGACGCCGAAGGCGATGTTGTCCGAGATACTGGCATCCAGCAGTCCGATCGACTGCGGCACGTAGGCGATCTGACGCTGCCAGTGGCCACGATTGCCATCGTCGATGATGACGCCATCCACCTCTAGCTGGCCTGATGCCGGCACCAGTAAGCCAGCGATCAGGTCGACCAGTGTGGTCTTGCCCGAGCCGTTGGCTCCGATCAGCCCAACCACGGCGCGCGCTGCGATCCGCAGCGACACGCCGTCGATGGCCGATGCTCGACCCTCGGCATAGCGGAACGTCACATCGTTCAGGCAGATGTCGCGCCGCGGACACTGCCGCCACGATCCATCGACGGCGGGCGGCGCGGCGGCGGTGCGCGCGAGGCGCAGGTCCGGCACGATCCGGGCGAAGCCGGCGCGGCTACCTCGAATTCGCACCAGCGCGACAAATACTTGCTGCAGCGTCGGCAGCAGCCGATAGGCGGCAAATCCCATGAATGTGAGCTGTCCGAGCCACGGCGTTACCCCGTCGGCGCGGCCGCCGAGCAGCAGCGCAACGCCCACCATCCCGGCCACCGCGACGCACTCCATGATGTGGCGCGGGCTCTGGCTGATCAGCTGCGTGTGCGCGACCGCGCGCGACAGCGTCCGACTGGCCCGATCGAAGCGCGCGCTGAAGACGGCTTGTACGCCGGTTAACAGAATCTCGCGGATCGCGGCCAGCGCCTCGTTGACGATTTGCGTCTGCAGCACGAAGTACTGTGACTGCTGCTGGCCAGCCCGAAACAAGCGCTGGCGCACCGCCACGTAGATCAGCAGGTATCCGCCCGCGAGCGCGGCCAGCATGGCGACCGCCACTACCGGATTGAGCAGCAGGACGCAGATCACGATGAAGCTCGCCGTTACCAGCCCGGTGATCAGGGTGAATACACTCTGCAGGATCTCGTTGGTGGCGCGCGCGGTCTCATGGATCACGTTGTTGTAGAGCGTGGCGCTGTGAGTGCGCGCGTGGAACAGGTACGGCCGATCCAGATAGGCCGCGAACAACACCGACTGCAGATCAGCGCCAATCCACCAGGCCAGACGGCTCATCACGAACGCGCCGGCGATGTTGATGGCGTTGGCGATCAGCACCAGCGCCATGAAGCCGAGGCCCAGGGCGATCACGAAGCTGCGGTGACTAGCGAAGTGCATCCGTGCGTACAGCCAGTGCACCGGACCTGGCGCATCGATGAGCTGCGGGTTACCCAGCACCGAGAAGAACGGCGCGATCGAGACGATGCCGGTCACCGTGCAGAACGCCATCAGCACCGAGAGCACCTGCGCCGCCAGTACCCAGCGCCGCTGCCGCGGCGTCAGCACGCCCCAGATGTCAGCCAGCAGCCTCATTGCAGGGCACCGGCGTGTTGCTCCAGCACCCGGCGATAGATCGTGGACAGCTTGCGACCCACGGCCGTGACCGACAGCTCGCGCTCGAAGTGCGCGCGCACGCTGCCGCGCAGGTTCAGGTCCACTTCGGCCCAGGTGGACACCAGCGCGTCGGCCAGGCTGTGCGCATCGCCCACCGGCCACAGCGCTCCGACCGATGCGTCGCCGGTGAGCGCGCGAAAGGCCGGGATGTCGGTGACCACGGGGGCGACGCCGCAGGCCATGGCTTCGATCAGCGCGTAGCCGCAGCTTTCGCGGTGGCTGCCGAGCACGAACAGGTCAGCCGAACGCATCGCCTGCTGGATGTGCTCGCGTGGTGCCTCGCCCATCAATCGCACGCACGCCCGCAGTCGTCGATCCTGATCGATGCGACGCTGAACCGGGCCCAGCAGCGGTGCGCTGCCAAAGTAGCACCACAGTCGCAGTCCGGGCAGACGCTCACTGGCTGCACTGATTCCGTCCAGCACCGTCAGCGGGTCCTTGTTGTCATTAAGGTGGCCCACCCACAGCACGCACGGATCGCCGTGCAGGCCGGTGGCGGTGCGTGCCTGGACCTGATTGCCCGGGATGAAATGACAAGTCCCTTCCGGCACCTCATAGATGACCGTGGCTGGACCGATGAGGCCGGCGTTCTCAAAAGGCGCGGCCTGGGCCCGGGCGCTGAAGCACACACCGGCGGCGGATGACAGGCACGCTCGCCACAGCGGCCGGCGCCACACCCGCGGCGGCTGGTCGGCGTGGTCCTGCAGCAGGATTGGTACCCCGTGTGCGACCTGCGCCAACGCCAGCACGTCGCGCGGAAACCCCAGGCCGTGCACGTGCAGCAGATCGAAACCCAGATCGCGCAGCAGGCGCCGCAGCGTCGCCCCGCGGGCGATGCTCGAGGCATACCGGCCCGGCGGCAGAAAATGATAGGTGACCTGCCCCTGGGTCAGGGTCTGGCGGTGCGAGCTGGCCTGGATCACACACACCTGCACGCCACTGGTCGCGGCCGCCTCGGCCACATCCACCATGGTGGGCCAGTCGTGCATCAGCTGCTGCGGCTCGCGGTGCTCCGGGTCCATGAAGAAACTGATCTGGGCCACGCGCATGGTCAGATCCCGGTCACGCGCGGATCGGTCAGTCGAATGAATCGCTTCGCCAGGTTGAGTTCCCGCGGCTGGTCATAGCAACCGAATCGATACCGCCACCAGGCCAGGCTCCGAAGGCCGCGCTTGGCCCAGGAGCGGGTGCGCACCTCCTGCACGGTCGGGAAGCGGCATCCCAGTACCGTGACGAAGTCGCGGATGCGCCGGCGCAGCCGCTCGCTTACCCAGGGCGCGCCCGCGTGGCAGGCATAATCGACCCAGTTCGGCTCGGTCCACTCCTCCGGCGTGCCGGGGAAACGGATCGGATTGCCCAGCCGGTCGAGCAGCGGCTTTGCGGCCGCCCCCAGTCGGGCCCGCGCCGGCAGGCTTTCGGGCGGCAATGGCGTGTAGATGTAGACGATCACCTCGGTGGCCGGATTCACGCGTTTGACCTGACGAATGAACTCGAAGGTGCGTTCGGTCTCGCCCTCGGGGTCCTCGGGCGGGGCCACCATGAAGGACAATTCGGGAATCACGCCGTGGCGGCGGCACAGCTCGGCAACCGCCAGCGTCTGGTCCGAGCGCGTGCCCTTGCGGATATCCCGCAGCAGCGCATCGTTGGGAGATTCCGCGCCGATGTACGCCATGCGTAGTCGGCTCTGGCGCACCAGCGCCCACGAGTCGGCCGACAAGCCCAGCAGCGCATCGGCGCGCGCGTAGCACCACCACGGCAGTTGCATTCGCGCCAGCACCTGCAGCAACGGCTGCATGTCGGCCTCGCGGTCGAAGAAGTTGTGATCGAAGTATTGAATCGAGTCGGCGCCGAGCCGATCGCGCAGCCAGCGCAGATCGCGCTCCAGGCGCTGGGCCGGTGGCAGGGCGGTAGCGCCGTGGAACATGCCCGCTACGCCGCAGAACGTGCAGCGGAAGCGGCAGCCGAGGGCAGCCTGATAGGCGGCGGTGCGTTGCCCGAGGAAGGTATGGGCCAGATAGCTGCGCGGATCGCCCAGGCGATCGTACGGCAGCAGCTGTGGCGCGCGCTGATCGACCGCGCGGCGATCGCGGTTGACGACAATTTCGCCGTCGCGCTTCCAGGTCAGGCCCTCGATCGAATCGAGCGCGGCGTTGCCATCGAGCGCGCTCAGCAATTGCGCGAAGGTCGCCTCACCCTGGCCGCGCACGGCGTAGTCGACGTACGGTGCATTCACCGCGACCGACTGATAGAGCGTGGGGAAATAGCCGCCCCAGATGATCGGCGTAGCCGGCGCGGCTGCGCGCACGATTAGCGAGCTGGCGATCGCCGTTTTAACCTGCGGGCCGCCCATCACCGAGATACCCACAGCCTCGAATCGATGCCGAGCAAGCAGCTGCTCGATGGTGTCCAGGTAGGTGCGATCGACATTGCCATCGACGATGTGCACGGCGTAGCGCCGCTCGAGCGCGGCCGCCAGCGCCAGCAGCGACAGCGGGAAGCGCGCGCCGCGCCGCGATGTGATGGTGGGATTGACCAGCAGTACCCGGCGGCTGGACTGCGGCTGCGTGCCGAGCATCGCGGCTTCGGTCATGGCGCACCGGCCTGCGGCGTCAGCCGCAGAAGCGTCAACTGTTCGTTGACGAACCGGCGCTGCGTCACCACCCGCATGTCGAATTTGCACTGCCGTAACGGACCGATGTAGAGCTCAGGGTCAGCGAAGCTCGACAGCAGCAGCAGCGCGCTGCCCGAGGCAGTCAGATGGTCGCGCAGGCCGGCAGCGAAGCGCTCCGGCACGTCGGTTGAGCGCCAGGCGCGGTCGGCATCGTCGCGCGGCGTGCCCTGCAGGAACGGCGGATTGAACAGCACCAGATCAAAGCGCCGGCCGCCGAGCGGTCCGAACAGGTCACCCACCAGCACCTCGACCCGATCCTCGCACCGGTTCATCAGTACGTTGATGCGCGCGCAGCGCGCCGCCTGCGGATTGATGTCGACCGCGACCACCCGGCAGCCGGCGCGCGCCGCGAACACGGCGCACACTCCTGAACCGGTGCCCATGTCCAGCACCTCGGCCTGCGCCGACAGCAATCCGGTCCGCAACTGCCGTGCGAAAAATTCTCCGGTGCGCATCAGTCGGGGATTGAGCACGCCCGGTACTACCAGGATCGGCACGCCGGCGATGTAGTCGATCGCGTGATCGCGCCGGCGGCGCTCGACAAAGTGGCGGAAGTGCCAGTGCATCAGCCGGCCGATACCGACGCGAATCGCCCCGTAGCGCGGGTTGCGAAACGGCTGCCAGGCCTGTGGTTGCGCGGCCATGCGGAAAGGCAGGAGCGCGGTCAGATCGCCGGCGACGGTGTTGACACGATGCTCATGTCGGCAAAGCCGGCCGGATCTCGCCACATCGAACACACGCAGGTGCGGCACTCGGGACGCTGTCGTTGCCGGATCTGGTGCCGCAGTTGAGCCATGCCCGGAGCGTTGAGCACCTCCGGCAGCGCATCCTCGCTGCGCGCCGAGGGCGGCCCGTGAATGAAGAAGCACGGCTGCACTCGGCCGCGGGCGTCGATGACCGCCGAGAATTCCGGAGCATTGCAGCGTACCGGCGGATAGTCGCCGTAACCGCAGCCGGCGGCAAAGTACTGCAGGATGCGGCGCAGCTTGTGTGGACTCTCGGCAATGAATCCGGAGCGAAAATCGTCCGCACATTCGCCCTCGAGCCTGCTCAGCAGCTGCTCGAACAGTGGCAGGTCCGCGCTTTGCAGCGCCAGGTCGGAGGCGAAGTCCTGCTGGCGGCCGAATGCCGCTGCGTTGGCCACGTCGACCGGCAGAAACGAGATCTGGCGGGCGCCGATGCGGTGAGCCAGCTGCACCAGTGCCGGCAGTTCGCGGTAGTTGCCGCGCTGCACGGTGCAGCGCAGGCCGACGCTGGCGCCGGCCGCGACGCTGGCGCGGATCCCCTCACAGACCTTGTCGAACGCATCCAGGCCGCGAATGGCCGCGTAGGTTTGCGCGCAGCTGCCATCCAGTGACACCGTGATTGCATCGAACAGCTGGGCGGCGCGCGCGGCGTGCTTGGCCAGCGACAGCCCGGAGGTCAAAAGCCAGGTCGACAGGCCGCGGCTCCTGAGCAGCAGTGCGATCTCGGCCCAGTCGGGATTCAGCAGCGGCTCACCGCCGGACAGCAGCACCGCGCGGGTTTGCAGGCGCGCGAGATCCGGCAGCAATCGACGCACCGCCGCCAGGTCCATGTCGATGCGGCCGTGGCGCCAGTAATCGCAGCTGATGCAGCGCGAGTTGCAGCGTTCGGTCAGATACAGCGTGACCAGCGGCAGTCGCTGCAGCGCGTAGGCATCGGATTGGCGGCGGTAAGCTGGCGCGGAACCTGTCATGGGTCGGCTCATTGAAAGCGGACAACATCCATTGGGTAAGTGCCGCATTTCAGGGCTCGGGTTGTCGGCGCCGGGGCAGGCGTTTTCGGTGTATAAGTCCGCTCGCCATGCCCCTTAGTGCCAGCCAGTCGCCACGGCCGGAGGCGGCGACGCCGGGATTGCTGGGCGATACGCCGGCTCGCGACTACGCGCACAAACTGCGCCGATTCAATGCCTTTGCGGCCCCCGAGCTGGGTCAGGCGTTGGCAAGCCTCAAGCTGCGCCCGGGCATGCGGGTGCTGGATGCCGGCTGCGGTACTGGCGAGGGCCTGGTGGGCCTGGCCCGGGCGGTCGGGCATGGTGGCCTGGCGCTGGGCCTTGAGCTCTCGCACGCGCACCTGGCCAGTGCCCGCGCGCTGTTACCGAGCGCGGTCACGATCCTGCAGGCGGATTTGCTGCGCCCGCCGCTGCGCGCCGCCCAGTTCGACCTGGTATGGGCGATCAACACCGTGAACCACCTGCGCGATCCAATCGCCGGTATCCGCGCGCTGTCCGGGCTGCTCAAACCCGGCGGACGCGTGGCGCTCGGCCAGAGTGCGCTGCTGCCGGACTTGCTGTTGGCGTGGGACGCCCGACTCGAGCGTGTAACCAATGAAGCGGTGCGAGCGTACTACCGCGATCGCTATGCCTTGAGCGAGCAGCAGCTCACCGGCGTGCGCGCCATCGTCGGATGGCTGCGCGCGGCCGGACTGCTCCATGTCACGGTGCGAACCTGGCCGATCGAGCGCATCGCGCCGCTGGATGGTGCCAGTGAGGAGTATTTGCGCGAGGTGATTTTTGGTGGCACCTGGGGTGAGCGGCTGCGACCCTACCTGTCGGACCAGGACTTTCAGCAGCTCGCACGCCTGTGTGACCCGCAGTCGCCCGAGTACGCGTTGCGGCGCACCGATCTGCACGTACTCCAGACTTTCACGCTCGCGATCGGTGAGCTCGCCCTGAGTTAGCGCAGCGTCACCATTTCTTCCGCGCTGGTCGGGTGTATGGCGACGGTGTCGTCGAAGTCGCGCTTGGTCGCCCCCATGCGCAGGGCCACCGCAAAGCCCTGCAGCATTTCGTCGGCGCCTTCGCCGATCACATGGATTCCGACGACTTTCTGCTGGGCGCCGACGGTGATCATCTTCATGTGCTCGCGCGGCTTGCGCGGCGTGAGCGCGTGATACATCGGCATGAACTTCGAGCTGTAAACCTTGACCTGATCGCCATATCGCGCGCGCGCCTCGGTCTCGCTCAAGCCCACCATGCCGATCGGCGGATGGCTGAACACCACCGACGGAATGTTGTCGTAGTCCAGCTTGCGACCCTGCTGTCCGCCGAACAGTCGATCCGACAGCCGCCGACCGGCTGCGATCGCTACCGGGGTCAGCTGCACCCGCGGCGTGACATCGCCGATCGCATACAGGTGCGGCACATTGGTCGCCTGCCACTCGTCGGTGACAATGTGGCCCATCCAGTCGACCGTCACGCCCAGTCGCTCCAGACCGAGATCGGCGGTCAACGGTACTCGCCCCACCGCCCAGACCAGCGCATCGAACCGCCCCAGTACGCGGCCGTCTTCCACCGTGAGTTCGAGAAATCCGCCGGCATTGCGTCTGAGCAACTTGGGAACCGCGTGGGTGGCGAACTCGACGCCCTCCTCACGCATGATGTCCATCAGGCAGTTGCCGAGCATCGCGTCGAAGTGACGGAACATGCACTCGTGGCGCAGCACCACGGTGGTGCGCGAGCCGAGCGCCGAGAAGATGCCGCCGAGCTCGGCGGCGATATAGCCGCTGCCGACCACTGCGACGCTGTCCGGCCGCGCCGCCAGCTCGAAGAAGCCGTCCGAGGTGACACCGAGCTCGGCCCCGGGCAGGCGCGGCACGGTCGGGCGGCCGCCGGTGGCGATCACGATCTCGGCGGCCGAATGCACCTGCTCGCCCACCTGGATCGACTGCGGCGACAGCAGCCGGGCGCGGCCGCGCAGCAGCTCGACGTGGCGCGTGGTCAGATTGCGGGCGTAGATCTCATTGATGCGACCGATGAATTCGTCACGCATCTGCTTGAGCAGCGCCCAGTCGTGGCGCCACATCGATACGTCGAAGCCGTAACCGGCGCCGTCGCGCAGCGCGTGCGCCAGCTCCCCGGCGTACCACATGACCTTCTTGGGCACGCAGCCGACGTTGACGCAGGTCCCCCCGAGGCGTCCCATCTCGACCAGCAGCACGCCCGCGCCGTAGTCGGCGGCGCGCTGTGCGCAGGCCAGGCCACCGCTGCCGCCGCCGATCACGATCAGGTCATAGTCGGATGCCATCGAGGGAACTCCAGTGCCCGGCTCAAGTCGCACTTTTGGCCATGTTACACCGGCCGCAGATCGCTAAAATGCCCGCCGGTCTTGCCCTTGGTCAGCTGCCATGTCCGCCGCCAATCCACTGCTCTCGGATACACCGCTACCGCGCTTCGATGCCATTCTCCCCGAGCACATCGAGCCGGCCATCGCGCGCCTGCTGGTCGAGCAACGCGTGCGCCTGGCCGAGATCGAGGCGGTGGCCAGTCCGGATTTTCACACCGTAGCCGAACCGCTCGAGGAACTGCGGCACCGGCTGGGCAAGGTGTGGTCGCCGATCACGCACCTGAACGCAGTGATGAATTCCGAGGCCCTGCGCAGCGCCTACAACGCCTGCCTGCCGTTGCTGTCCGAATACCAGACCGACCTGGCGCAAAGCGAGCGCCTGTATCGCGCCTTCGCGCAGATCTCCGAGCGCCAGGGCGGCGGCCTCGATCCGGTGCAGCGCGAGCTGATCGAGCACGCACTGCGCGATTTTCGTCTGGCCGGCGTCGCGCTCGATCCGCAGCGCAAGGCACGTTTCAAAGCGATCATGATGGAGTTGTCGCGGCTGTCGGCCAAGTTCGAGGAGAACGTGCTCGATTCGACCAATGCCTGGTCGCACCAGGTCACTGATCGCGCACAGCTCGCCGGCCTCAACGACGGCATGATCGAACAGGCGCAGCGGCGCGCGCACGAACAGGGCCGGGAGGGCGCTGTGTTTGGCCTCGACCAACCCACCTATGTGGCCGTGGTCACCAATGCCGAGTCCGAACCGTTGCGCCGGGCCTTTTATCAGGCCTGGTCGACGCGCGCCTCGGACCAGGCCTTAGGCCAGAACAGCTACGACAACACCACGGCGATGGAAGACATTCTGCGGCTGCGGCACGAGGCCGCGCGGCTAGTCGGCTTCGACAGCTTCGCCGACTACGCGCTTGCCAACCGCATGGCGCGCACCGTGCCCGAGGTGATGAGTTTCCTGCGCGATCTGCTGCGCAGCGCCAAGCCGGCCGCAGCGGCGGAATTCGCCGAGCTGGAGCAGTTCGCCGGACGCCGGCTCAATGCCTGGGACGTGACCTTCTATTCCGAGCGGCTGCAGCAGAGCCGCTACGCCGTGACGCAGGAGGAATTGCGGGCGTATCTGCCGCTGCCGCGGGTGCTCGAAGGCTTGTTCGAGGTGGCCGAGCGGCTGTTCGAGGTGCGTATCCGCGAGCGCACCGGCGTGCCGCTCTGGCACCCGGATGCACGCTACTTTGAGGTCCGCACCCCGGGTGACGTACCGATCGCGAGCTTCTACCTGGATGCGTACGCGCGCCCCAACAAGCGCAGCGGCGCCTGGATGGATGACTGCGTGGGCCGCAAGGTACTCAGCGGCCACACCGTACTGCCGGTGGCCTACCTGGTGTGCAACTCGCTGGCTCCAGGCGATCAGCGTCCGGCGCAACTGACCCACGATGACGTGGTGACGCTGTTTCACGAATTTGGACACGGATTGCACCATATGCTCACGCGGGTGAACTATCCGAGCGTCGCCGGCATCAACGGCGTGGCCTGGGACGCGATCGAGCTGCCGAGTCAGTTCATGGAGAACTACGCCTGGCAGTGCGAGGTGCTCGAGCGCGTATCGGCGCACGTGCGCGACGGCCGCCCGATCCCGGCGGACAAGCAGCGAGCGCTGATCGCGACGCGCAGCTTCCAGGCCGGACTGCAGACGCTGAGGCAGGTGGAATTCGCGCTATTCGATATGCGGCTGCACGCCGAATACGATCCCAAGCGCGGTGGGCGCGTCTACCCGCTGCTGGAGGAAGTGCGGCGCGAGGTGGCGGTGGTGCCGGTCCCGGAGTGGAACCGCTATCCGCACAGCTTCCAGCACATCTTCTCGGGCGGTTACGCCGCCGGCTATTACAGCTACAAGTGGGCCGAGGTGCTGGCGGCCGATGCTTTTTCCGCGTTCCAGGAGCGTGGCGCGTTCGACAGATCCACGGCGCGCCGTTTTCTCGATAGCATCCTGTCACGCGGCGGCAGCCGTGATCCGCTCGAGGCGTTCGTCGAATTTCGCGGCCGCCGGCCGCAGGTCGAAGCGCTGCTGCGCCAGTACGGCATCGCCGCCTAGCGGCGGGGCGCATCACCAGATACGAGCGCGCTTGTCCGGGTCGAGGTACAGCTTGTCGCTCGGTTGCACTCCGAAGGCGTCGTACCAGGCATCGATATTTCGCACCACGCCATTGACCCGAAAGCTGCGGTACGAGTGCGGATCGCTTAAGGTGAGCTGGCGAATATAGTCGTCGCGCGAAGTTCCGCGCCAGATCTGCGCGAATGCCAGAAAGAAGCGCTGATCGCCGGTCAGACCATCTATTTGCGGCGCCGGCGCGTCGGCGAGCGAGGCGTGGTAGGCATCCAGCGCGATGGCGACGCCGCCCAGATCGGCGATGTTCTCACCCATGGTCAGATCGGGATTGATGTGCAAGCCCGCAACCGGTTCGAAATCGGCGTACTGGGCTCCCAGCACCGAAGCGCGCACCTTGAAGGCCTCGGCGTCCCCGGGGTTCCACCAGTCGCGCAGTGCGCCGCTGGCATCCAATGTGCGCCCCATGTCATCGAATCCGTGGGTCAGCTCGTGACCGATGATCGTGCCGATGCCGCCGAAATTGACCGCGGCGTCGGCGTTCGGATCGAAGTCCGGCGCCTGCAGGATCGCCGCCGGAAACACGATATCGCGCAGTGCGCCGCTGTAGGCGTCCACCGTCTGCGGCGTCATGATCCAGTCGTCCTCGTCGACCGGTCCGTCGCTGCGGGCGAGGTAGAAGGCGAAATCCGCCGCCGCGGCGCGCCGCACGTTGCCGACCAAATCGTCGTCGCGAACCGTCACGGCCGAGTAGTCACGCGGCTTGTCCGGGTAGCCGACCTTGACCACGTAGGTGTCGAGCTTGCGCAGTGCCTCGGCCCGCGTCTGTTCGCCCATCCAGTCGACC
>DASXYW010000048.1:0-60872 GCA_036502265.1 Steroidobacteraceae bacterium
TAAGCGATCCGAGAATCGCTGAATTTACTGCGAATCGCTGCCTCGATCTTGCGCGCGACAGCGGTATCCTTACTTCACGTGACAACGTGCCCTGAAGCGACCGGAACCACACGCAGGCATCACTTCAATGAATGCTCGATCTGTCACGACCACACCTCAGCTCCAGTCACTTCGGCTACCGCAAGCCTGCAAGGTCGCCAGTCTTGACCGACCAATGATCTACCAGCTCTCGCGCTGACCTCCTGCCGCGCTCCTGGTCGATGCCGCAAAGGCGCCGACATGATGGCCGTGAACCGCAAGACGACATGCCGCGTAGCACTGACAGTGCGGGTTCGCCGGACAGGGCGCCGCCACTCGGGCAGCTGCGGCTCGATTTTTCACCGGCTCGGCGTCACCGAGAATCGGCATTGGCCAGCGCGGCGCCGAGCGCCCAGCCGATGGCTGCGCCTGCACGCTACTTCACCCGCCGCGAGGCTGCCGCCTATGTGCGTTGCAGCGTGCGCTTCCTTGACGGCATGGGGTTGCCCTTCATCCGCAAGGGCCGCTGCAAGCTCTACGACCGCATTGATCTGGACCAGCGCATGCAGCAGGATAAGTGCCGAGGGCGGGCCTGGAAGGAGACTCTATGGCCCGTGAACGTGGACTCTACCGCCGCAAGGATTCGCGGTTCTGGTGGATCAACCTCGTTCTCCCGGATGGACGCCGCGTATGCCAAAGCACTGGGTGTGTCGAACGCACCAACGCCGAAGCCTACGTCGTCCGCCTGAAGAACGAGGCGATTGAAGCTCGGCAGCAGGGGCTTCTCAGGGTTTTCGTATGGCAGCAAGCGGTCATACGCTATCTCGAGGAGTTTGCAGATAAGGGCAGCCTCTTCAATGACAAGGATCATCTGAAGAAGCTCGACCCTATCTGCGCTCTCTGCGGTTGGATGCGATCGATATGACGGCATTGCAGCCGTACATTCGCGATCGCAAGGCGAAGGATGGTGTCTCGAACGCGACCGTCAATCGCGCGCTCGAGGTGGTTCGGCGGATATTGAACGTCGCGCATCAGGATTGGCGTTGGCTGCGTGGGGTTCCGAAGATTCGGATGCTGAAGGAACCCCGCCGGCGCGTGCGCTTCCTGAGACGCGAGGAGGCTGACCGATTGAACGAGGCGTTGCCTGCGCACATGAAGCCGATCGTGCAGTTTGCACTGGCGACTGGCTGTCGTGCCGGCGAGATTCATGGGCTCGAATGGAGCCGGGTGGATCTCGCTCGCAAAGTGGCGTGGCTCGATCATGGCACCACGAAGTCGGGCGAGGGCCGCGGTATTCCGCTCAATGCGGACGCCGTGGCGGCGCTCGAGGCAACGCGGGGTCAGCACCGGCGCTGGTGTTTCACCTTCGCCGGTCAGCGCATCCACCAGAGCTCGACAGCCTGGGATAAGGCGAAGCAGCGTGCCGGCATCGAGGACTTCCGCTTCCACGACCTGAGGCACACCTGGGCCTCCTGGCACGTGCAGAGCGGCACCTCGCTGCAGGAGCTGATGGAGCTGGGAGGCTGGAGGTCGTACGAGATGGTGCTGCGCTATGCGCACCTGGCCCCGGAGAAACTGAGTTCCGTGGCCAGTCGCATCGAGCGGCAACCGGAAGCTGCGAGTCTGAAGGTCGAGCCGGGTCGCAAAAACGTAGCAGACAAGGCTACGTTTTCGCTACGTTTGGTCAATTGAGCATTGCCGATCAGTGGCAAGTAATTGATCTAAACGCGCGCCCGGAGAGATTCGAACTCCCGACCCTCAGGTTCGAAGCCTGATGCTCTATCCAACTGAGCTACGGGCGCGGCGAAGCGCCATCGTGTCATGAAGGCTCCAAACGCACCACTGGGGCGGCCGGCGTAACATAGCCCGCATGATCGAGCCCCACGTTGCCGACACGCTCATCGGCGAGCACCTGGCGTGCCTGCCGATCGAGTCGTTGCCAGTCGGACAAAGCGCCGGATCAGTGCTGCGCGAGAATATCTATGCCGAGCGCGATCAGCCACCGTTCGACCGCGTCGCCATGGATGGCGTTGCGCTGGCGTCAAGTGCTGCCGCCGGTGGTCGCCGTCGATTCAAGGTTCAGGCTACCCAGGCGGCCGGGGATCCACCCATCACGCTGCACGCGGATGAGAACTGCATCGAGGTCATGACCGGAGCGGTACTGCCGGTCGGCTGCGATAGCGTGGTGCCGGTCGAACGGCTGCGCAGCGCCGACGGTTACGTCGAACTCGAGGACGGCGCGACCGCTCCGCCGTGGAAAAACGTGCATCGACGGGCGAGCGATCGCACTCAGGGGGCATTGCTGCTTAGCGCCGGCAGCGTGCTCAATGCCCCTGAGATCGCCGTGGCCGCGGGCGCCGGCATGGCCCGTGTGCGCGTCAGCAGCCAGCCGGCAATCATGGTGGTATCGACCGGCAACGAGCTGGTCGAGCCTGGCGATCCGATCGCGCCCCATCAGATTCGACGCTCCAATGCGTACGCGGTAGCCGCGGCGCTGCGCCAGCGCGGCTTTCACCGTGTGGCCGACGATCATCTGCCGGACGATGCCCAACAGTTGCGTGAACGCCTGCGTCTGCACCTGGGTACGCATGAGGTGCTGATTCTGTCCGGCGGCGTGTCGATGGGTCGCTACGATCTGGTACCGGGGGTGCTGCAGGAGATCGGCGTGCGCTGCGTGCTGCACGGAATCGCGCAGCGGCCCGGCCGCCCGATGTGGTATGGAACCACGAGCGAAGGCCGCTCGGTGTTTGCGCTGCCTGGCAATCCAGTTTCAACCTTGGTGTGCCTGATCCGATACGTGGTGCCGGCGCTGTACGCGGCGATGGGCACGCCGCCGGTGGACCGCGAGCGGGTAGCACTGGCAGCGCCGATCCATTGGGATGCCAAGCTGACCGGTTTCGTCCCGGTGCGCGTGTCGAACGATGACTGGGCACGCCCGTGGGCCACACCGTGCCAGACCAACGGCTCGGGTGACTTCGCTTCACTGGCAAGCACTGACGGCTTCGTCGAATTGCCGCCCGGGCCGGCCGAGTTCGTCAAGGGCTACGTCGCGCGCCTGTTCCGCTGGTCATAAGCAGCACTAATAACAAGCATCTGCAACGGCATCGCTTGGGCTGCGCGCCCGATCTGGTAGCCTTGCCGTATGAGTCTCGCCACGATTCAGCCGCTTGTTCCCAGGCGTCGCCTGCTGCAGGATCAGCGCGGCCGGCCGCTGCGCGATCTGCGCATCTCGGTCATCGACCGCTGCAATTTCCGCTGCCCGTATTGCATGCCGCGCGAGCGCTTTCACGATCAGTATCATTTTCTTAAATCCAGCGAGCGGCTCGACTTCGGCGAGCTGCTGCGGCTGACACGGCTGTTCGCGCAGATCGGCGTGGTGAAGCTCCGAATCACCGGTGGCGAGCCGCTGCTGCGGCCCGGGCTGTCCGATCTGGTCGGGGATCTGAGCGGACTGTCCAGAATTGAGGACGTCGCCCTCACCACCAACGGTGTGCTGCTCGCACAGCACGCCGCCGAACTTCGCGCCGCGGGTCTGCAGCGCGTCACCGTGAGTCTCGATAGTCTGGATCCGGCCGTGTTCACCCAGATGGCGGGCGGATTCGGTCGTGTGCAGGACGTGCTACAGGGTATCAGCGCGGCGCAAAGCGCCGGCCTGTCGCCGATCAAGATCAATGCAGTGGTACAGCGAGGGGTGAACGACCATCAGGTGATCGAGCTGGTCGAACGCTTCCGTCACAGCGGTGTCATCGTGCGCTTCATCGAATATATGGACGTCGGCAACCGCAACGACTGGAATCGCGAGCGCGTGGTGCCGTCCCAGGAACTGCTCGCCCGGGTCGCGAGCCGCTGGCCGCTGCGATCGGTCGATCCCGCCTACCCGGGTGAGGTGGCTCGTCGCTACGTATTCGACGACGGCGGCGGCGAGATCGGATTCATCTCCTCGGTGACGCAACCCTTCTGCGGCGACTGCTCGCGCGCGCGCCTCTCCTCGGACGGTAAGTTCTACACCTGCCTGTTCGCGGCCGACGGCACGGACCTGCGCGCGCCGCTGCGTGGCGGGGCCAGCGATGAGGACTTGCTGGCCTTGATCCGCGCGGTATGGGAGCGGCGTATCGACCGTTACAGCGAACTGCGCGACAGCCTGCGCGCCCGCGGAGTTCAGCACGTGGAGATGAACCACGTCGGAGGTTAGCCGCCGCATGGCACGCCGCGCCCGCACGAGCAAGCTCACGCACCTGGATGCCCGCTCTCGGCCAACGATGGTCGACGTGGGCGCGAAGGCCGTCACGCACCGGATCGCCGAAGCCGAAGCGCTGGTGCGTCTTCCGCCAGCCGTGGCGCGGGCATTGAAGCGCGCCGGTCATCGCACCAGCAAGGGTCCGGTGTTCGACACTGCCATCGTGGCCGGCGTCTTGGGGGCCAAGCGCACCGCCGAGCTGATTCCGTTCTGCCACCCGCTGGCACTGGAGCAGTGCCGGATCGATATCGGATTTGTCTCCGGGGCCGCAAGCCGCCTCGTGCGAGTGCACTGCCGGGTGGAAGTGCGACACAAGACCGGCGTTGAAATGGAGGCTCTCACCGGAGCCTTGGTTGCCGCCCTGACGATCTATGACATGTGCAAGGCGCTATCGCATAACATTCGTATCACCGGAGTACGGCTGTTGACCAAGCGCGGCGGAAAACGGGATATCGGCAAGCGCGCAAGGGCGCAAGCTTGAGCGCACCGTCGCTCTATGGCCTGGTGCTCACCGGCGGCCAAAGCCGACGCATGCAGCGCGACAAGGCCGCGCTGCCCTACGGCGGCAAGTCGCAGCTCGGGCGGGCGATGGATCTACTGGCGCCGCAGGTCGAGCGCGCGTTCGTCTCGGTCCGCAGCGACCAGGTCCATGAGCCGAGTCGCTCCGCGTTCGACACTATCGCCGACCTCAAGTCCGACCTCGGTCCGATTGCTGGAATTCATGCAGCGCTGCACGCGCACCCGGATCGCGCCTGGCTGGTGCTGGCCTGCGACCTGCCGTTCCTCGACCCCGCGACGCTGCGCCACCTGATCGCGCATCGCGACAGCGCGCGCATCGCGACCGCCTACCGCAGCAACTTCGACGGCTTGCCCGAACCGCTGTGTGCGATCTTCGAGCCGCGCAGCCTGCCAATCATCGATGAGTCGATCGGTCAGGCCCAGCACTGCCCTCGCTCGCTGCTTTCGCGCAGCGATGTCGCACTGCTGGATCTGCCTAATGCACGCGCACTGGACAACATCAACACCGGCGAGGAGTACGCGGCGGCGGTGAGCGCGCTGGATGGTGCGCCTCGATCGGCGTCGAACGGCGCATCGCGCCGCCTGAGCGTGCGCTATTTTGCGCTGCTGCGTGAGCAAGCCGGGCGCAGCTCGGAAGTCGTCCACACACAGGCTGCGACACCGCGGGAACTGTACGATGAGCTCCGCCGCCGGCACGGCCTATCCCTGGCTCCGGAGTTCCTGCGGGTCGCCGTCAACGACGAATTCGGTGACTGGCGTGCGCCGCTCGCGGACGGGGATAGCGTCGTGTTTCTGCCGCCCGTGGCCGGCGGCTGAACCATACCGGGCGGCACGACGCGTGGCGCGCTTCAGCTTGCACGACACCGAACTGCAGCCCCAGTTGCTGCGCCAGGAACTGCAGCATCCGGCCTGCGGTGGCTATGCGGCTTTCGAAGGCTGGGTACGCGACTTCAACGATGGCCGCACCGTGCTGCGGCTCGAGTACGAGGCGTTCGAGCCGCTGGCAATGCGCGAGGGCGAGCGCATCCTGGTGGAAGCGCAGCAGCGTTTCGGTATCGAGCGGCTGCGCTGCGCCCACCGAGTCGGTCCGCTGGCGATCGGCCAGCTCGCGGTCTGGGTCGGCGCCAGCGCGGCGCACCGGGGAGAAGCTTTCGACGCCTGCCGGTACATCATCGATGAGGTCAAGCATCGGGTGCCGATCTGGAAGAAGGAATACTACGAGGACGGCGACTCGGGCTGGGTCAATTGCGAACGCTGTGCCACCGGCAGTCAGGCAGCCCACGACCAGCCCCCGTTGACCGCGCGCTAGGCAGCGTTCACGGCCGTATTTGGCCGGATCCGTGCACCACGTACTTGTAGCTGGTGAGCTGTTCGACCCCCACCGGCCCGCGCGCATGAAAGCGATCGGTCGAAATGCCGATCTCCGCCCCCATGCCGAACTCGCCACCGTCTGCGAACTGGGTCGAGGCATTGTGCAAGACAATGGCGCTGTCGACGCGTTGCAGGAAACGTTCGGCGGTGGCGCCATTGTCGGTGATGATGGCATCGGTATGGGCCGAGCCATAGCGTGCGATGTGTTCGATGGCGCCGTCCACACCTTCCACCACCCGCACGGCGATGATCGCGTCCAGGTACTCGGTGTACCAATCCGCTTCGGTCACCGGATTGACGCGCGCATCGGCGGCCCGTACCGACTCGTCGCCGCGCACCTCGCAACCGGCCTGGATGAGGTCGCCCACTAGCGCGGGCAAATGGTCGGACGGGCAGGCCCGGTCAACCAGCAGCGTTTCGGCCGCGCCGCAGATCCCGGTGCGGCGCATCTTGGCGTTGACCACGATGCGCCGTGCCATCTCCAGGCGGGCATCGCGATCGACGTAGACGTGGCAGTTGCCCTCGAGATGACCGATGACCGGCACACGCGCCTCGGCCTGAACTCGCGCTACCAGGCTCTTGCCTCCACGCGGCACCAGCACGTCGATGAATTCCTGCATGCCGGCGAGCATCTCGCCGACCGCGGCGCGATCGGCCGTGGGCACGAGCTGCAGCGCCGTGTCCGAAAGCCCTGCAACCTTCAATCCCTCCACCAGGCAGGCATGAATCGCCGCACTCGAACGCCGACTGTCAGAGCCGCCGCGCAGGATCGCGGCATTGCCTGACTTCAGGCACAGGGCGCCGGCATCGGCGGTCACATTTGGCCGGCTTTCGTAAATGATGCCAATGACACCCAGCGGCACGCGCACCCGGTCGATGCGCAGCCCATTGGGCCGCGACCATTGCGCGATCGTCACGCCAATTGGATCCTCGAGTGCCGCCACCTCGTCCAGCCCGCACGCCATCGCCTCGATGCGCGATCCGTCGAGCCGCAACCGATCGAGCAAGGCGGGGCTCAGCCCGCTGGCCTGGGCATCGTGCAGATCCTCGGTGTTGGCCCCCAGAATGTCCCCGACCCGTGCGCGGATCGCCGCCGCGGCTGCGGTCAGGGCGGCATTCTTGGCACGGCTGTCGGCCAGCGCCAGCTGCTGCGCCGCCGCCACGGCGCTGCGGCCGATGGCCTGCATTAACGCGTGCAGATCCGAAGGCTCGCTACGCTCGGCGATCGATGTGACAGCGCGCGTCATGACTCCACCTCGGCCCGTCCCTCGGCGCCTTTTGGCGGCGCGCCGCGGCTATCGGGCGGCCGATAATCATGCTGCAGAATCACCAGATCGTCACGGTGAATCAGCTCCTCGCGCCCGCGAAACCCCAAGATGGCCTCAATCTCCCCGCTGCGCCGTCCCATGATGCGCGTGGTGTCGCTGTCAGAATAGGCGGCGACCCCGCGCGCGACCTCGATCCCGTCGGGCGCCAGCACGCTGACGGTATCGCCGCTCTCAAAGCGCCCCAGGGTTCCGGTGACACCGGCCGCGAGCAGGCTCTTGCCACTGTGCAGGGCCCGTAGTGCGCCGGCATCAATATGAATGGCACCCGCGGGCCGCAGCGTGCCGGCGATCCATTGCTTGCGCGCCGCCAGCGGCGTCGATCCGGGCATGAACCAGGTGCAACGCGCGCCGGCCTCGAGGCGCTTGAGCGGATGGCGGCGCCAGCCCGACGCAATGCAGAGGTGACAGCCGGCATTCACGGCGATGCGCGCCGCCGCGATCTTGGTGGCCATGCCGCCCGAGCCGACCTCGGAATTGGCGCGGCCAGCCATCGCTTCGATCTCCGGCGTGATGCGCATGACGCGCTCGATGAACTGCGCGCCCGGATCGCGGTTTGGATCCGCGGTGTAAAGTCCATCGATGTCCGATAGCAGCACCAGACAATCCGCGCTGGCCATCTGCGCCACGCGTGCCGCCAGGCGGTCGTTGTCGCCGTAGCGGATCTCGGCCGTCGCCACCGTATCGTTTTCGTTGATTACCGGAATCGCGCGCAGCGCCAGCAGCGCTTCCAGCGTGGCGCGCGCATTCAGATAGCGGGTGCGCTGTTCGCTGTCCTCCAGCGTCAGCAGAACCTGGGCCACGGTGGCGCCGCCGGCCTCGAGTAACTCCTTATATGCGTGCGCCAGACGGATCTGGCCCACGGCCGCGGCAGCCTGGCTCTCCTCGAGCCGCAATGCGCCAGCTGCCAGGCCGAGGTGCCGCCGGCCTAGCGCGATCGCGCCCGATGACACCAGAATCGGCTGCTGACCGCGGCGGTGCAGGCGCAGAACATCGTCGATCAGGGTGCGAAGCCACGCGCGATTGAGCCGTCCCGTGCGCGCATCGACCAACAGCGCCGATCCGACTTTGACCACGACTCGCCGTGCGGCCGTCAGTGGCGAGGGTGATCGGTTTTTCTTGCGATCGATCATGAGCGGCGGCGACATTGTAGTGCAACCTGATGCGCCCCGACCCGATTGCCTGACCGCGGCGAGAGCCCTAATATCCTTGCGCGGCGCATGGTGCGCGCCACACAGCGGTCGAGGGATCTTCAACGTGGCCAGAGAATACGAGCCGGTCGTGGGACAGTGGTACGAGAATATCGACGAAAACGAGAGCTTCCGCGTCCTGTCGGTGGATGAAGATGCCGAGCTGGTCGAGCTCGAGTACCTCGACGGCGACATCGAAGAGGTCGATCTGGAGACCTGGCACGAGCTGGATCTGAACAAGATCGACGAGCCCGAGGGCTGGGCCGGCAATGACGACGACGATGAGGATGACGACGAAGAAGAAGAAGAAGAGGACGAAGACGACGAGCTCGACGAGACCTGGGATGACGACGACGAAGACGACGACGAGGACTGGGACGAGGACGAGAAGGAAAGCGACAACTACTGACCGCGGGGTAGCCTCTAGGCTATTGATTTATCGAAGAATTGACGGCGGCGGTTGAATTTTATGCGCACTGCCGCCATCTAACTGCTGCATGCTTCAACGCGCCCGGGGCGCACAACTCACACCATGAAACGCATCCTGCTGCTTGTTCTGACCAATCTGGCAATCCTGGTCGTATTGTCCATCGTCGCGCAGCTCACGGGGCTGGACCGATGGATGGCTGCGCAGGGCTCAAGTCTCCAGGGCCTGCTGGTATTTGCGGCGCTGTTCGGCTTTTCCGGTTCGCTGATTTCGCTGGCGATCTCCAAGTGGATGGCCGTGCGCGCCATGGGCGTGCGCATCATTCAGCAGCCGGCCACGGCCAACGAGCAGTGGCTGGTCGCCACGGTACGCTCGCTGGCGGACAAAGCCGGTATCGGAATGCCCGAAGTGGGGGTATTCGACTCGCCGCAGCCGAATGCCTTCGCGACCGGTCCGCGGCGCAACAACGCGCTGGTGGCGGTCAGCAGTGGTCTGCTGGCATCCATGAACCGTGACGAGATTGAAGCGGTGCTCGGGCATGAGCTCACCCACGTCGCCAATGGCGACATGGTGACCCTCACGCTGATCCAGGGCGTGGTCAATACGTTCGTGATTTTTTTGTCGCGCATCGTCGGGGCGATCGTCGATCGTTCAATCTCGCGCGACAGCGACGGTCGCGGCGCTGGCTACTTTGTCAGCGTGCTGGTATCGCAGATCGTGCTGGGAATTCTGGCGACCATGATCGTCATGTGGTTCTCGCGTCAGCGCGAATTCCGGGCCGACGCCGGGGGCGCGGGGCTGGCCGGTCGCAATCGCATGATCGCCGCACTCCAGCGCCTCAAGTCCGCGCACGATGACCCGCTACCGGCCCACCTCAACGCCTTCGGCATCTCCGGCGGCGAAGGTAGCGGACTGCGGCGTCTGTTCCTGAGCCACCCGCCGCTCGAGGAACGCATTGCAGCTCTGCGCGCCCTGCCGGGCAACTGATCGCGCCCACCGCCTGCCGCTAGCGTGCGCGCCGCATGACAGACGATGATGCCCTGCGCGGGCAGCTTCGCAGCCTCCTCGGCGCCGAAGCTGTGCTCACCGGGCCGGCCGACACCGATAGCTACCTGGTGGACGAGCGGGCGCTGTATCGCGGCCAGGCGCTGGCGGTAGTGTTGCCGCACGAGGTTGTCCAGGTCGCCGACCTGCTTGCCTGGTGCAATCAGCGGCGCATCGGCGTAGTGCCCCAGGGTGGCAACACCAGCTACTGCGGCGGAGCCACGCCCGATGAGTCCGGCCGGCAGCTGCTGCTCTCGCTCACACGCCTCAAGCGCGTGCGCTCGGTTGACGCAGAGAATTTCTCCCTGATCGCCGAAGCCGGCTGCGTGCTCGCGAGCGTGCAGCAGGCCGCTGCCGATGCCGATCGCTTCTTCCCGCTGAGCCTGGGCTCGGAGGGCAGCTGCCGCATCGGTGGCAATCTGGCCACCAACGCCGGCGGATTGAACGTCGTGCGCTACGGCATGACGCGCGACCTGGTACTTGGCATCGAGGCGGTGTTGCCCGACGGCAGCGTATTCGACGGTCTCAAGTCGCTGCGCAAGGACAATACCGGCTACGATCTCAGGTCGCTGCTGATCGGATCGGAAGGCACGCTCGGCGTGATCACGGCCGCCTCGCTCAAGCTGTGGCCCAGGATGCGCAGCAGTGCAACCGCGTTCATCGGCGTGTCGACACCGCACGCCGCCCTGCGCCTGCTCGGCCTGCTGCGCACTACCGCCGGCGAACGCCTGAGTTCGTTCGAACTGATTCCGCGCATCGCGATCGAGCTGACCACGCGTTACATCAGCGGGGTCAGCGATCCACTGTCCGCGGCCTACCCCTGGTACATCTTGTGTGAATTGACCTCGTCGGCCGACGAGCCGCTGTCCGAGCTGCTGCAGCACACGCTGGCCGATGCGGCCGACCAGCGCGTGCTGGCCGATGCGGCGATCGCCACCAGCGAGCGCGTGCGCGCCGCGTTCTGGCGCCTGCGCGAGACCGTGCCCGAGGCGCAGCGGCATGCCGGCGCCAGCATCAAGCACGACATCAGCGTGCCGGTGGCAGCGTTGCCGCGATTCATCGATCAGGCCTCGCGATGGGTGGCAAGTCACGTGCGCGACGGCGTGCTGGTGTGCTACGGCCATGCCGGTGACGGCAATCTGCACTTCAACCTCAGCTGCCTCGATCCGGCGCGCAAAGATTCCTTTCTGGCGCAGGAGCCCTCGATCCGCCGCGCAATTCATGACCTGGTGGCGCGCTTCGAGGGCAGTTTCAGCGCCGAACATGGTATCGGCCAGCTAAAGCGCGATGAGCTGCAGCGCTACACCTCGCCGGTAGCGCTGGAGGCGATGCGGGCGATCAAGCGCGCGCTCGACCCCAACGGCATTATGAATCCGGGCAAGTTGCTTTGATCTGCGCACGCAGGATGGCTGCCAGACGCTGCGCCCCCGGCCCTGCGTAGTCGCGGTCGGCATAGATCAGATAGAGCTCGCTCGAGGTGCGCGCCCCCTCGCGTAGCGGTAGCGGCTTGAGCCGCCCCTGATCGAGGTCCTGACGGATCGTCTCCTCGGCGAACCAGGCGAATCCCAACGCCATGGTGGCGGCATGGATCTGGCTCGCCTTGTGGCTGAAGGTCCAGCGCTGTGCGGCGTCCAGCCACGGCGCATTGCGACTGCGGTTGCTGCCGGAGTCGCGGATCACCAGCTGGCGATATTGGCGCAGGTCCTGCGCGCTCAGCTCACGCCCGAGACGGTGCAGCGGATGGTCCGGATGGGCAGCGGCGACGAAGTGCACCCGCATGATGGCATCGCCCATGAATCCGGGCGGCACCAGCGAGCTGATGGCGAGATCGACGCGCCGCTGCATCAGGGCTTCGTCGGTGCCGCTGAGCACCGTCTCGTATAGTTCGATGCGCGTGTCCGGGCGTTCCTGCGCGAACAGGTCAAAGCAGCGCAGCAGTAGCCAGGTCGGAAATATGATTTCCACCGCGAGCCGAATCTCACTCTCCCATCCCTGCGCCAGCTGCCGCCCCGCGCCCTCGAGCGTCTCGGCTTCTTCCAGCAGTGCCTTGGCGCGCCGATACAGAAGCTGCCCGCTGGGCGTGAGATGCGCCTTGCGACCGCTGAGCTCGAACACTTTGATCTGCAGCGTGCGCTCGAGCTTCTGCACCGCGTAACTGATGGCGGACTGGCTCTTGTGCAGCTGTTGCGCGGCCTGGGCGTAACCACCGGCGTCGACCACGGCCCCCAGTGCGCGCCATTGCTCGAGCGATATCCGTGGCCCCTGCACCATAAGTTAATCAGTTTTTTAGATAACTAATAGCTAATTATTCTGCTTTTTAATCTGATCCGCAAATGATTTACTGCCTGCACGCCGCCGGCTTGTACGAGGAACTGCTCTTGATAGATAAAACGCAACTGGCGGCCTAGGAGTAAGCATGCGCACTGTCAGCCACGTAATTGCATCGGTCGCGGCCTCGGACGGCGCCGGGGTCAAGCTGCGCCGCAGTCTGGGCAGCCAGCGCGGCCTGCACGTCGATCCATTCCTGATGCTCGATGAGTTCTACTCCGACGATCCGAAGGACTACATCGCCGGCTTCCCGTCGCATCCGCATCGCGGCTTTGAGACCGTCACCTACATGCTCGACGGCCACATGCGGCACGAGGATCATCTTGGCAACCGTGGTGACCTTAAGGCCGGCGATGTGCAGTGGATGACGGCGGCCCGCGGCATCATTCATTCCGAGATGCCGCAACAGACCGAAGGTCGCATGCGCGGCTTTCAGCTGTGGATCAACCTGCCGGCCAAGGAGAAGATGAAGCCGGCGCACTACCGCGACATCCCCGCGCAGCAGGTGCCGGCGATGTCACTGCCGGGCGGCGGCCTCGTCAAGGTGATCGCCGGCACGCTGCCGCTTGGTGGCAGTGTCATCAGCGGCCCGGTGAATGGCCCCAGTGAGCGCTTGAGCACCGATCCGCTGTACCTGGATGTGCAGCTGCCCGCCGGCGCCGAACTGCTGACGCCGGTCACGCCTGGCTATAGCGCGTTCCTGTACGTGTACGAGGGCGAAGCCCGCGTTGGCCCAAAGGACGATGCACGCAGCTTGCCGCGGCGCGCGGCTGGTGTCCTATCCGACGGCGATAGCGTGCGCATCGAAGGCGGTGCGCAGGGCACCCGGCTGTTGTTGCTGGCAGCACGGCCGCTGCACGAGCCGGTGGTGCAATACGGCCCGTTCGTTATGAACACGCGCCAGGAGATCGAACAGGCGGTGGAGGACTTTCGCAGCGGGCGCTTTGCGGCGTAACGGTCTCAGGGCGCCGGTGCCGCCGCCGGGCCCTCGACGCGCATCAGGCCTTCCTGGGCAGTGTGTATCGCCAGGCGACCATCGCGCGCAAAGATGCTGCCGCGTGAGAAGCCGCGCGAACCGGCGGCGCTCGGACTGTCGTAGGCGCACAGGAACCATTCATCCACCCGCAGCGGCCAGTGCATCCACATCGCGTGATCGATGCTGGCCAGAAAGCGCCGGCCGCTCATGAGCTGCTCGACGTGTGGCAGCGTGGCGGTATTCAGCAGATAGAAATCCGACAGGTACGCCAGCAGGCAGCGATGCACGATGTCATCGTTCGGCAGGCGATCGATGGCGCGCATCCAGATGTGCTGGCGTGGCGGTGCGTTCTTCGGGTGCGCCGGATCGATACGCTCAACGATGCGGAATTCGAACGGTCGCGCCGAGGCGTACAGGCGCCGGGTCTTCTCCGGCATGGCCTCCAGTACCGCCTTGGGCACCGGATCGTGGTCCTTGAGCGCCTCAGGCGGCGGCACCTGCGGCATCGGCGCCTGGTGCTCGACTCCGGGCTGGTCGACCTGAAATGACACCGACAGATTGAAGATCTGCTCGCCGTGCTGAATCGCGGTCACCCGCCGACTGCTGAAGCTGGCGCCGTCGCGGCTGCGGTCGACGAAATACACGATCGGCGCGTTGAAGTCGCCGCGCCGCAGGAAGTAGGCGTGCAGCGAGTGTGCGCTGCGCTGCGCATCGACCGTGCCGTAGGCTGCGCGCAGCGCCTGCCCCAGAACCTGGCCGCCAAATACCTGCGGACTGCCGATGTCACGGCTGATGCCGCGAAATAAGTTGATCTCGAGCTGCTCGAGCTCCAGCAGGCGCAGCAGCTCGGCGAGCCCCGCATGCATCAGGCGGTACTGGCCACGCCCAATCGCTTCTGCATCGCCGGGCTGGTGGTGGTGTACTGCAGAAACTGCTTCTTGGCCGGATACAGATGATGCTGGATCGCAAACGCGGCCAGTGCGGCCTCGTGAAAGCCGGACAGAATCAATTTCTTCTTGCCCGGATAGGTGTTGATGTCGCCGATGGCGAATACGCCCGGGATGTTGGATTCGAATTTCTCCGTGTCGACCTTGATCGCACGCTTGTCGAGCTCCAGGCCCCACTCGGCGATCGGTCCGAGCTTTGGCGCCAGGCCAAAAAACACCAGCAGGTGTTCGGCGTCCAACTGATGCAGGTCGCCGCTCGCGGCCTTCACGTGCACGCCTTTGAGCACTCCGGCGTCGCTGTGCAGCGCATGCGCCAGCCCCTCGAACACTCGCAGCTTGCCAGTCGCATGCAGCTCGCGCATCTGCGCCACCGAAGCCGGCGCACCGCGAAACTCCGCTCGCCGGTGCACCAGCGACAAGCTCTCGGCCTTGGGCGCCAGCGCCAGCGCCCAGTCGAGCGCCGAGTCGCCGCCGCCGAAGACGACCAGCTTGCGACCGTGAAAGTCGGTGACGTTGCGGATCCGATAGTGGATCTGCGTGCCCTCGAATGGCTCGATGCCCGGAAGCCCTAATCGACGCGGCTGAAACGAGCCCACGCCCCCTGCGACCACCACCGCGCCGGCATCGAACACGGTGCCGGCTGCGGTCACCAGCCGGAATCGGCCGTCCTGCTTGCGCGTCAGCTCCAGCGCCTCCTCGCCCAGGTGAAGCTCGGTGCCGAACGGCTTGATCTGCTGCATCAGGCGATCGACCAGCTCCTGAGCGCCGCAGATCGGCAGCGCCGGGATGTCGTAGATGGGTTTATCCGGATACAGCTCGGTGCATTGGCCGCCCGGGGCCTTCAGCGAATCGACCACGTGCGACTTGATGCCCAGCAGGCCGAGTTCGAACACCTGAAATAGCCCGGCCGGACCGGCGCCGATGATGACCACTTCCGTGGTGATGTCTTTATCACTCAATGGGATACGCTCACTGATAGGGTAAAAAGCGGCGAGATTTTAGCGATGCGACCGCATCCGGAGCAATGAAAAAGCGGTTCAGAGCTTATTGCCGAGACCGTATAGTCGCGCCCGGTCAGCAGGAGCATTTACATGGGCAGCAACGAGGATCTGCATCGCCGTCGCAGCGCGGCGGTGGCGCGCGGCATCGCCAATTCCCTCAGCGTGTACGTGGACCGGGCCCGCGATGCCGAGCTGTGGGACGCCGAGGGCAAGCGCTATGTCGACTTTGCCAGCGGCATCGCGGTGCTCAACGTCGGCCACCTGCACCCGCGGGTGGTTGCGGCCGTGCAGCAGCAGCTGCAGCGCGTGTCGCACGCCTGCTTCCAGGTGACGCCGTACGACAGCTACGTCGCCGTGGCCGAGCGCCTCAATGCGCTCGCTCCGGGTCCGACGCCCAAGAAGTCGATTCTATTCTCCACCGGCGCCGAGGCAGTGGAAAATGCGCTGAAGATCGCCCGCTACCACACCCGCCGTTCGGCGGTGCTCGCCTTCAACGGCGCCTTTCACGGCCGCACGCTCGCCACCATGACGCTGACCGGCAAGGTGCAGCCGTACAAGGCCGGTTTCGGACCGATGTTGCCGGATGTCTTTCACGTGCCCTTTCCGATGGCATACCACGACGTCACGCCGCAGCACTGCCTGGCGGCGATCGAGCAGCTGTTCAAGGTCGATGTGGACCCGACGCGAGTGGCCGCCATCATCATTGAACCGGTATTGGGTGAAGGCGGCTTCTACGCGGCGCCACCGGAATTTCTGCGCAGTTTGCGCGCGCTGTGCGATCGGCATGGCATCGTGCTGATCGCCGATGAGATCCAGTCCGGCATCGCACGCACCGGGCGCATGTTCGCCTGCGAGCACGCCGGCATCGAGCCCGACCTGATGACGGTCGCGAAGAGCGTGGCCGGCGGGCTGCCGCTGTCGGCCGTGGTTGGCAAGGCCGAGATCATGGATGCACCACCGCCCGGCGGACTGGGCGGAACCTACGCCGGTTCACCACTGGCGTGTGCCGCTGCGCTGGCGGTGCTCGATCTGATCGCCGAGGAGCATCTGATCGAGCGCGCCCAGCAGCTCGGCGCCAAACTGGTGGAGCGTCTCAAGGCGTTGCAGGGCAAATATACGGCGATCGGTGAGGTGCGCGGCCTGGGCGCAATGGTCGCGATCGAGCTGGTCAAGAATCGTGATCCGCGCCAGCCAGACGCCGAGCTCACCCGCGCGCTGGTGCAGTCCGCCGCACGTCACGGCCTGATCATCCTGTCGTGCGGCATCTACGGCAACGTGGTGCGGTTTCTCGCGCCACTGACCATCAGCGATGCACTGCTGGGCGAGGGCCTGGATCGACTGGATGCGGCCTTGGCCGAGGTGACGCGAGCGCCCGCCGCCGCGACCGTCTGAGCGCCGCGCGAGCTTAAGCGCGGCCGGCGTTGGCGTCGGTTGGAGCGTGGAAGTATTCGCTCTCGGCCGCCAGCTGGTCGATCAGCCGTTTCAGCTCGCTCATGCGCGCTTCCGCGGTGCTGATCGACACGCAGTCATCGCAGCGTGGATCGCCGCACGGTTGGCGCGAGTACAGCCAGTACTGGACCGCGCCGGCCAGAAGGCCGTCGGCGATATCCCAGAGATCGGCTTCTTTGTCCTTCCCGGCGAGGCGGTTGCCAAGATCGACCGCTTTGGAGAACGCGGCGTCGAAGGTATCAGCGGCTTCTTCCATGGCCGCTATTGTACCGTGTCCGCAGCTCAGCGATAGCCGCGCGCCTGCAACGTGAACAGCTGCGCGTACTGACCGCCGGCGGCCATGAGCTCCTCATGACTGCCCTGCTCGATCACGCGGCCACGTTCCAGCACCGCGATCTGATCCGCCATGCGCACGGTCGAGAAACGGTGCGATATCAGGATGGTGATGTGCGAGCGCGCCAGCGCTCGAAAGTGCTCGAAGATTTCGGCTTCGGCGCGCGCATCCATCGCCGCGGTCGGCTCATCGAGCACCAAGATGTCGGCATCGGTGCGCATGAAGGCGCGCGCCAGAGCGATCTTTTGCCATTGGCCGCCGGAGAGTTCCTGGCCGTTCTGAAACCACTTGCCCAGCTGCGTCTGATAGCGGCGCGGCAACTCGCCGATGAAATCCGCGGCGCGCCCCTTGTCGGCCGCCACGCGCCAGCGCGGCTCGTCCTCGAAGTAGCGCTCATCGCCGGCACCGACGTTCTCGCCGACCAGCATCTGGTAGCGCGTGAAATCCTGAAAGATCACTCCGATGCGCGCGCGCAGCGCCGCCTCGCTCCACTCCGGCAGCGCCAGTCCATCGACCAGGATGCGGCCGGAGTCCGGGCTGTAGAGCCGCGTCAGTAGCTTGATTAGCGTGGTCTTGCCGGAACCGTTCTCCCCGACCAGCGCCAGACTGCTGCCGGGTCGCAGGTGCAGGCTGATATCCGTGAGGGTCGGCTCAAAGGCGCCAGGATAAGTAAAACTGACGTGCTCGAAGCGCACCCCGTCCGCCGGATCAGGTCCGCGCGCCGCACGGCCGGGGTCTTCGGCCACCGGCGTCTCCAGATACTCGTACAACGTCGACAGATAAAGATTGTCCTCGTACATGCCGCCGACCGCGGACAGGATGGCCGAGACGGCCGCCTGGCCCTGCCGAAACAGCAGCAGGTACATGGTCATCTGTCCGAGCGTGATGGCACCGCGAATGGTCGAGAGCGCGATCCATGCGTACGCGCCGTACAACGTCGCGGTCGCCAGCAGACTGAGCGCAAAACCCCAGCTGTCGCGCCGGATCGAGAGCGCGCGGTCTTCGCGGTACAGGCGCGTGAAGATGTCGCGATAGCGCTGCAGCAGCCGCGCGCCAAGGCCAAACAGCTTCACCTCCTTGGCATGATCCTCGCGCGCCAGCACGGTCTCAAGATAGGTCTGCATGCGCGTCTCGGGCGAGCGCCAGCGAAACAGTCGGAACGCATCGCCCGAGAATTTGGCCTCGGCGACAAACGCCGGCAGCCCTGCGACCAGCAGCACCGCCATGGTCCAGGGTGAGAAGCGCACCAGCAGCGCCGCATAGCTCAGCAGCGAGATCGCGTTCTGCGTCAGACCGAAGGTGCGCATCACCAGACTGAGCGGCCGGCTGGAGGCCTCGCGTCGTGCGCGCGTGAGCTTGTCGTAAAACTCGGAATCCTCGAACTGCGCCAGCTCGAGTGTCAGCGCTTTCTCCAGAATCATTACGTTGACGCGCTGGCCGAGCTGCGCCCGTAGCAGCGCCTGACACAGGGACAGGCCGCGCTGCGCACCGGCGACCCCTGCGACCAGCACGCCCTCCAGCAGCACCAGGCGCAGTACGCGCAGCGCGTCGTGCGCCGGCGAGTTGCGCGCCGCGACCACGGCGTCGACGATCTGCGCTCCGATCCAGGCCACGCCGGCGGGCAGCAGGCCGGCCGCCAGGGTCAGCAGCGCCATGGCCAGCAGCAGCAAGCGATTGGTATCCCACACCAGGCGCACGGCGCGCCGGCTGTAGCGGAACACGCCGAAGAAGCCCAACAGCACGTCGGCGTCGTGCGCGCCCGGCGCCGCCGCGACGCTCGCCCGCGCGCCGTGCGGTGTCATGCCCACGTGCGCGCGCTCACGCGGTCAGCAGCGTCACCGCTTCGGGTTCGTAGCCGAGATTGGGCGCCAACCAGCGTTCGACCTCTTCCACGCTCATGCCCTTGCGGCGCGCGTAGTCCTGCACCTGATCGCGATCGATGCGGCCGACCGCCAGATAGCGCGACTGCGGGTGCGAGAAGTACCAGCCGCTGACCGCGGCGGTCGGATACATCGCGAATGACTCGGTCAGAGTGATGCCGGCATTGCGCTGCACGTCCAGTAGCCGCCACAGGGTCGCCTTCTCGGTGTGATCCGGACAGGCCGGATATCCCGGAGCTGGCCGGATACCGCGATATTCTTCGCGGATCAGCTGCTCGTTACCGAGCTTCTCGTCCGCCGTGTAGCCCCAGAACTCGCGTCGCACGCGCTGGTGCAGGCGTTCGGCGAAGGCTTCGGCCAGTCGATCGGCCAGCACCTTGAGCATGATGCTCGAATAATCGTCGTGATCGGCTTCGAATCGTTTCAGGTGCGGCTCGATGCCAATGCCCGCGGTCACGGCGAAGGCGCCGAAGTAGTCGCGCACGCCGCTGCCACGCGGCGCCACGAAGTCCCCCAGCGAGCCGTGCGGTTTGCCCTCCGGCAGGTCCTTTTGCTGGCGCAGGAAATGTACCCGTGCCAACACCCGTGCATCGTCACCGTACAGCTCGAGGTCTTCCTCCACTGAGTTGGCCGGGAAGAAGCCGATGACCGCCCGGGCGCGAAGCCACTGCTCGCGGATCAGCGTGCGCAGCATCTTGCGTCCGTCGGCGTACAGGCTGCTGGCCTGCTCGCCGAACTGGGCATCGGTCAGCAGGTCGGGAAATCTGCCGCGCAGCTCCCATGCCTGGAAGAACGGCGTCCAGTCGATGTAGCGCGACAACTCCTCGATCGAATAATCATCGAAGCTGCGCACCCCGAGCATCCGCGGCACCGGCGGGCTGTATTCCTGCCAATCGATGCGCGTGCGATTGGCGCGCGCCTGCGCCAGCGTGTACTGCGGCGCCTTGGTGCGCCGCGCCCCATGCTGAGTGCGGCGCGCTCGGTGCTCCGACTTCACGCGTGCGGTGAATTCTTCGCGCGTCGCCGCCGTCACCAGCTGCTGGCACACCCCAACCGAGCGCGAGGCATCCTTGACGTACACCACTGGCCCCTCGTACTGCGGGTCGATGCGCACCGAGGTGTGCGCCGGCGAGGTGGTCGCCCCGCCGATCAGCAGCGGCAGCTTGAATCCCTGGCGCTGCATTTCGCGCGCAACGTGCACCATCTCATCCAGAGACGGGGTGATCAGACCTGACAGGCCGATCATATCGGCCTGCTTTTCGCGCGCGGCCGCCAGAATCTTCTCGCACGACACCATCACGCCCAGATCGAGCACCTCGAAGTTGTTGCACTGGAGCACCACGCCGACGATGTTCTTGCCGATGTCATGCACATCGCCCTTGACCGTGGCCATCACGATCAGGCCATTGCTGCGATGCTGGCCGCCGCCGGCAGCCTTCTCTTTCTCTATATAAGGGATCAAGTACGCCACCGCCTTCTTCATCACCCGGGCCGACTTGACCACCTGCGGCAGAAACATCTTGCCGGCGCCGAACAGGTCGCCGACCACGTTCATGCCATCCATCAGCGGGCCTTCAATCACCTGCAGCGGCCGCTCGAATTGGCTGCGCGCCTCTTCGGTATCCGCGATCACGTATTCGTCGATGCCGCGCACCAGCGCGTGCTCGAGGCGCTTGCCCACCGGCCAGTTGCGCCACGCCAGGTCCTCGGCGCGCTCTCTGCCGGCCTCGCCCTGATACCGGCCGGCGATCTCCAGCAGCCGCTCGGTGGCATCGGGACGCCGATTCAGCACCACATCCTCGACGCGTTCGCGCAGCTCCGGCTCGATCTCCTCGTAGATGGCCAGCTGGCCGGCATTGACGATGCCCATGCTCATGCCGGCGCGGATGGCGTGATACAGGAACACCGAGTGCATCGCCTCGCGCACCGGCTCGTTGCCGCGGAACGAGAACGACACGTTGCTGACCCCGCCGCTGATCAGCGAGTGCGGGCAGCGCTCGCGAATCTGTGCGGTTGCCTCGATGAATCCGCGCGCGTAGCCGTTGTGCTCCTCGATGCCGGTCGCCACCGCGAAGATGTTCGGATCGAAAATAATATCCTCGGGCGGAAAGCCGACCCGTTCAGTCAGCAGCTTGTAGGAGCGCTCGCAGATCGCAACTTTGCGCTCGATCGTGTCGGCCTGGCCCTTCTCGTCGAACGCCATGACCACCACGGCGGCGCCGTAATCACGCACCAGGCGGGCGTGCGAGACGAACTGCTCCTCGCCCTCCTTCATGCTGATCGAATTGACGACGCCCTTGCCCTGCAGGCACTTGAGCCCGGCCTCGATCACCGACCACTTGGACGAGTCGAGCATGACCGGCACGCGTGCGATGTCCGGTTCCGAGGCGATCAGATTCAGGAAGCGCACCATCGCAGCTTCCGAATCGAGCATGCCCTCGTCCATGTTGATGTCGATGATCTGCGCGCCGTTGGCCACCTGGGTGCGCGCGACGTCGAGTGCGCCATCGAAATCGTCGGCTTCGATCAGGCGGCGGAACTTGGCCGAGCCAGTGACGTTGGTGCGTTCGCCGACGTTGACAAACAGGCTGTCGGGGCCGATGTCGAGCGGTTCGAGACCGGCCAGGCGGCAGCGCGGCGCCAGCCGCGGAGGTACGCGCGGCGGCAGCGACGCAATCGCCTCGCGGATATGCGCGATGTGATCGGCACTGGTGCCGCAGCAGCCGCCGACGACATTGACCAGTCCAGCTTCGGCGAATTCGCGCACCAATGCTGCGGTCTCGCACGCCTGCTCGTCGTACTCGCCGAAGGCATTGGGCAGCCCGGCATTGGGATAAGCGCACACCGCCACGTCGGCGATGCGCGAGAACTCCTCCACGTAGGGTCGCAGCTGCTTGGCGCCGAGCGCGCAGTTCAGACCGACCACGGTGGGTTGGGCGTGCCGCACCGAGTTCCAGAATGCTTCCACCGTCTGACCCGAGAGCGTGCGGCCGGAGGCGTCTGTGATCGTGCCCGAGATCATGATCGGCAGTTCGACCGATAGCTCGCGCATCGCGCGGCGAACGGCGAACAGGGCCGCCTTGGCGTTGAGCGTATCGAAGATGGTCTCGACCACGATCAGGTCGACGCCGCCCTCGATCAATGCGATCGCCGCCTCGCGATAGGTCGCCACCAGCTGATCGAAGGTAACGTTGCGAAAACCGGGGTCATTGACGCGCGGCGACAGTGACGCCGTGCGGTTGGTCGGACCGATCGCGCCGGCGACGAATCGCGGCTGGCCGGTGCGCTCGGTGTACTGATCGGCCACTTCGCGCGCCAGCCGTGCGGCGTTGCGGTTAAGCTCGACCACCAGGCCCTCCATCCGGTAGTCGCCCTGCGAGGGCGCGCTGGAGTTGAAGGTGTTGGTCTCGAGGATGTCGGCGCCGGCTTCCAGATACTTGCCGTGGATCTCACGGATCAGCGCCGGCTGCGTCAGTGTCAGCAGATCGTTGTTGCCCTTCAGATCGCAGGTCCAGTCATGAAAGCGCTGGCCGCGATAGGCGGCTTCATCGGGTGCATAGCCCTGAATCATCGTGCCCATGGCGCCGTCGAGCACCAGGATGCGTTCGGTCAACAGGCGCTTGAAGGCCTGAATGCGTTGATCGCGGGTCATGCGCGCCGCTCCAGCTGCGCGGGCGCTTCCTGCGTTGCCGGGCGCACCCCAAGCGCGTGACAGATAGCGTAGGCCAGGTCGGCGCGGTTGAGAGTATAGAAATGAAACTCGTCCACGCCCTCGCGCGCTAGCGTCTCCACCTGGCCGATGGCGAACGCGGCGGCAATTAGCCGGCGGGTATCGGCATCGTCCTCCAGGCCGTCGAATCGCTGTCGCAGCCACTCGGGCACCGAGGCCCCGCAGCGCTCTGCGAAGCGCAGCATCTGCGGAAAGCGCGTGATCGGCAGAATGCCCGGGACCAGACTGGCGTTAATGCCCGCGGCCGCGCAGCGATCGCGAAACCGTAGGAACAGGTCGGTTTCGAAAAAGAACTGCGTGATGGCGCGATCGGCGCCGGCATCCAGCTTGGCCTTGAGATTGTCCAGATCGAACTTGTCATTGGGCGCCTCCGGATGCCCTTCCGGATAGGCCGCCACGGAGATCTCGAAATCCGCCACGCTGCGCAGTCCCCGCACCAGGTCCACGGCGTAGGCAAAACCGCCCGGGTGCGGCTGGTATTGGCTGCTGCCCTGCGGCGGGTCCCCGCGCAGCGCCACGATGTGCCGCACGCCGGTGTGCCAGTAGCTGCGTGCGATCGCCAGCACGTGCGCGCGATCCATGCCAACGCAGGTCAGGTGCGCGGCCGGGGTCAGAAGCGTTTCGCGCACCACGCGCGCCACCACGTTGTGGGTGCGCTCGCGAGTGGAGCCGTCGGCGCCGTAAGTCACTGAGACGAAGCGCGGACGCAGCGGCGCGAGCCGCTGAATCGACTGCCACAACGTCTGCTCCATCTTGTCGTCGCCGGGCGGAAAGAACTCAAACGAGATCTGCACCGGCTTGGCCAGCACGCTCAGAGAGCTGCCGATCCGCTCGGCGAGTCCCGCGGCGCTCATGTCACACCTGCCGTCGGCCGCTGACTGCCGAGCGCAACGATATAGTGGCGGCCACCGACATCGCACGGGTGCAGGCGCTGTAGCCGCACGCCGGCGGCCGCGAACCAGCGGCGCAGCTGCGCCAGTGGATTGTCGCTGGCGCGTGCATCGATCTGGTCGAAATCCTCCACCACGATCAGCCGGCCCTCCGAGCGCAGCGTGCGGCCGCTCTCGGCGATCACTTCGGCCGGACGCTCGGCTGCCGCCAGGACCCGGTCGATCGATACGGTATCGAAGCTGGCGTCATCGAATGGCAGGCCGTACATGTCGCCGCGGCGAAATTCGCAGTGCGACAGGCCAGCGCCGTGGATCCGGGTACGCGCCAGGCGCAGCGCCGGCACCGAGATGTCGACCCCGACTGCGTGCCGTGCGCGCGGCCCCAGTATCTCGAGCATCAGTCCGGCGCCGGTGCCGATATCCAGCAGTTCGCCGACGCCGGCCGGGCCCAGATCCTCCAGCAGCAGTCGCGACAGTTGCTCGTGCGCCGCGGCTTCGGCGGCCCCAGGCGCCGCCTCGGCCTGCGAGGGTTTAGGCAGCTGGCGGGCGGCGCGCTGGGCGCGATCGCCGATCACCTGCGCAGCGCGCTCGCGATCGCGTCGCAGCACCGGCGTATCCGGATCGGCCATTGCCAGCACTTGACGCTGCCACTCCTGATAACGCGGTTGGCTGCTGGCGCGGTAATAAACGCACTGCTGTTCACGGAATCGATCCAGGAAACCGGCCTCAGTCAACAGACGCAGATGGCGCGATATGCGAGGCTGGCTCTGACTGAGCACCGTCACGAGTTCACCGACGGTGTACTCGGCGTGACTGAGCAGGAACAACAACCGCAGACGGGTCGGCTCGGCGGCGCTCTTGAGAGCGCGCACCACCTGGGCGAGATCCTGGCTGGCCGTCGAACCTTTAAACATAATCCATCAATATATAAACATATCTTTATACGGGTGAAATATTCTAACAGCGGCTGGGAGGCTCTGCTACCCTCGGCGCCCCTTTGGATTCACGTTTCGAGACTTGCGTAACCTTTTGAGTTAGCGCCAATCGCGCGCACCGCGCATGCAACGCCCCATCCGCAATATCGCCATCATTGCCCACGTCGATCACGGCAAGACCACCCTGGTCGACTGCCTGCTCAAGCAGTCCGGGACCTTCGCGGCGCACGAGAAGCTCGGCGAGCGCATCATGGATTCCAACGCCATCGAGCGTGAACGCGGCATCACCATCCTGGCCAAGAATTGCGCCATCGAGTACGGCGGCACCCGCATCAACATCGTGGACACACCCGGGCACGCCGACTTCGGCGGCGAGGTGGAGCGGGTCCTGTCGATGGTGGACGGGGTGCTGTTGCTGGTGGACGCGGTCGAGGGTCCGATGCCGCAGACGCGGTTCGTGACCCGCAAGGCGCTGGCACTGGGCCACCAGGCGATCGTCGTGGTCAACAAGATCGATCGGCCCGGGGCGCGGGCCGGCTGGGTGGTCGATCAGACCTTCGAGCTGTTCGACAAGCTCGGCGCCACCGATGCGCAGCTGGATTTTCCGGTGATCTACGCATCGGCGCTGCAGGGCTGGTCCAGTACCGATCCGACGCGTCGCGAGCCAGACATGTCGGCCCTGTTCGAAGCGATCCTGCAGTACGTGCCTCCCCCGCCGACTGAGCTTGCAGCCCCACTGCAGCTTCAGATCTCGACGCTGGACTACAACTCTTACGTCGGCCGCATCGGCATCGGCCGTATCCGGCGCGGCACGCTGCGGGCTGGCAGCAACGTGGTCCTGCGCTACGGTGATGAGGAGCGCGGCAGCGCCAGGATCGGCCAGGTGCTGACTTTCACCGGCCTGCAGCGCTCACCGGTGGAGGCAGCCACTGCCGGCGACATCGTCGCGATCACCGGAATCGAGGACATCAATATCGGCATCACCGTGTGCGATCCGCTGCAGCCAGACGGCCTGCCGCCGATCCAGGTGGACGAACCCACCCTGGCGATGACCTTCCAGGTCAATACCTCGCCACTGGCCGGGCGCGAGGGCAAGTTCGTCACCAGCCGCCAGATTCGCGAGCGCCTGTATCGTGAACTGGAGAGCAACGTCGCGCTGCGTGTCGAGGACACCACCGACGCCGACGTGTTCCGGGTGCTCGGACGCGGCGAGCTGCATCTGACCATCCTGATCGAGAACATGCGCCGCGAAGGCTATGAGGTGGCGGTTGGCAAGCCGCAGGTACTGAAGCGGATCGTCGACGGCGAGGTGCTCGAGCCGTTCGAAGCGCTGACGGTCGATCTCGACGAGGAGCACCAGGGCGGGGTCATGCAGGCCCTGGGCACGCGCCGCGCCGAACTGCTCGACATGGCGATCGACGGCAACTCACGCGTGCGGCTGGAGTATCGCGTGCCGGCACGCGGCCTGATCGGCTTTCATGGTGAATTCATGACGCTGACGCGTGGCAATGGCCTCATGAGTCACATCTTCGACGGCTACGCAGCGGTCAAGGGCGAGATCCCGGACCGGCGTAATGGCGTGCTGATCAGCAACGAGGACGGCGAGGCGGTCGCCTACGCGCTGTTCGCGCTGCAGGAGCGCGGCCGCCTGTTTGTCAGCCCCGGCGACAAGCTCTACGAGGGCATCATCATCGGCATTCATAGCCGCGAGAACGATCTGGTGGTCAATCCGATCAAGACCAAGAAGCTCACCAACATTCGAGCCGCCGGCAAGGACGAGGCGATCGTGCTGACCCCGCCGATTCCGTTGACGCTCGAGTACGCGGTGGAGTTCATCGCCGAGGACGAGTTGGTGGAAGTCACGCCGCAGAGCATCCGGCTGCGCAAACGCCACCTCAAGGCACACGAGCGCAAGCGCGCCGCGCGTGACGAAGTCCTGCCGGCCTAAAGACTTCAGCGCGGCTGCGCCAGCAGCCGCTCGCTGTCGCGGATGGCGGCGGCTTCCCGCGCCGGATCGAACCGGCGTGACATCGCAAGGTAAGTCGCGCCCGACACGATCAGACCCACCAGCCAGCCCACATCCACTCCGCCCAATGCGCGCGCCACCGGACCGACGTACAGATCCGGTACCACAAAGAACGGCAGCTCGGCCGCCACCCCCAGCAGATATGCCGTCAGGCCGCGCCCGGCCCAATCGCCGTATAGACCGTGCGGTACGAACAGCTGCGTGATGGCGTAGTGGCCGCGACGCACCCCAAAGTAGTCGATCAGGTTGATCGAGGTCCATGGCACCAGCAGGTACAGCATGATGGTCAGCACCGCGAACAACAGCGCAATCGAGTTGACGCTGAGCGCCAGGGCCACGCCGGTCCAGGCGATCGCCAGGCCGACGATACACAGCACGCGCTGGCGTGGCGTCGGGCGCAGTTCGAACAGCGAGCTCAAGCCGGTGAGCAGCGTCAGCATGCCGCTGTAGGCATTCAGCCCGATGGTCGCGGTCAGAGCGGTCACCGACGCCAGCGCGATCAGCGTGCCAAAGCCGGGACCCAGCGCGCTGCCGGCGTGGTACAGAGCCACCAGGCCGTCGTCCTCGCCCAATCGGGTCGCCAACCAGGCACCTAGGATGATCAGCCAGATCGCCGAGGCGGCCGCGCCCACGTAGACCGCCGCGATGATCGAGCGTGGCCGGGTTTCGCGCGGCAGGTAGCGCGAGTAGTCCGAGACCGAGGGCGCGTAAGTGATGTTGTAGCTGGCACTGGCGGCGAACTGGGCGAAAAATCCGCTGGCGGTGAATGCGCCGGCGGCCAGCTGGGTCGGTGCGACCGCGTGCACGGCGATCGCGACGGTCAGCACGCTGTAGAGCGGCAGGCACAGCAGAAAGCAGCCGCGAAACACCCGGTGCAGCCAATCGTGCCCGTAGATTGCCAGTAGCGCCCCGAGCGCGGCGGTCACCATCGTCACGACTGCGGCATTCCATCCAAGGATGCCGTGCAGTCCGCTACCGATCAGAACGCCATTGGCGATGTTGAAACCGACGAACGTGAACAGCGTGCCGACCAGAACCACGATCACGCCGCGAAATCCGAACTGGGCACGTGACTGGATCATCTGCGGCACGCCCAGCTCGGCGCCCTGCGAGGCGTGAAAGGCCACGAACAGCGTACCGAACAGGATTCCCAGCGTACCGGCCAGGGCGGTGTACCCGAAACTCAATCCCATGCTCGGTCCGACAAAACCGATGGCGATGGTGAAGAAGTGGAAGTTGCCCAGAAACCAGAACGGTACCTGACCGAGCACCCGGCCGTGACGCTCGCTCGTGGACACGTAGTCGATGGACTTGTGTTCGATCACCGCCGCGCACCCCTACATTATGCAAATTTAATCCGGGCTCCGGGCGGCCTTGTCCACCAATTGCCAGGCTCGACGTTGCATTGCTTAGCGTAGTTCTCATCGAGGCAGGAGACATGAAAAATCGAACCAGGTGGCTGATGGTGGCCCTGGCCATGACAGGCGTCGCGGGCGCGGTGATGGGCCAGACCAGCAGCAGCAGTTCAGGCGGGCCCGCAGCCGCGACCGGAACCCCAGGCGCCCACCACTGGCATCACGGCCGGGGCATGATGCTCAGCGCTGGTCTGCTGCGGGCGTTTCACCAGCTCAACCTGACGCCCGACCAGCAGCAGCGCGTGCACACGATTCTCACTGCCGCGCGCTCGCAGTTCCAAGCCGAACGCAACGCGGCCGGCAAGCCCGACTTTGCGGTGCTGTCGAATCCGGCGGATCCGAACTATTCAGCCGCCCTTCAGGACCTGCAGTCGCGCATGGCCAACCGCCTGCAGGGGCAGAGCCAGACCGAGCAGGCGCTGTATGGTGTGCTGACCACGGACCAGCAGAAACAGCTGCCGGGAGTACTGGCCGCGATGAAGGCCAAGATGCCCCAACGCAACGGTGCGAGCTCCTGAAGACCGAGCTCCTGAAGACCGAGCTCCTGAAGACCCAGCGCGCTATTTCACAGACCTGCCTGCCCCAGCAGATCGATGAATTCCCGCACCCCGGCCGCCAGCGACGGGTGCTCGGCCTCGAACTCGACCGCCAGCGCCTCGAGCCGGGAATGTGAGGCCGGTGGCAGGCCGGCGGGGCTGGCCGGGCTGGCGGGCGCCCTGGCATCGCGCCCGAGCAGACGCTCGATGTCCGCCAGCAGCTCGCGCAACACCCGCGTCGAGCCTTCCTCGACTCGCGGCGTGTGCGCCAGCAACTGGTGCAATCGCGACAGCGAACGCTGCAAATCGCTCGACCGGGATGCCTTGTCGATCATCGGGGCCTCAATCGTCGTCGCCCAGCGCCTGGCCGGGGAACAGCTCTTCATTGAATCCGAACTGGCTCAGATCCGTCATGCGCATTGGATACAGGATTCCATCCAGGTGATCGACCTCGTGCTGCACCACCCGCGCATGAAAGCCGCTGACCTCGCGCTCGATCCGACCGCCGCGCTCATCCAGGCCGCGATAGCGCAATTCCCGATAGCGCGGCACCAGGCCGCGCATGCCGGGAACTGACAGACAACCTTCCCAGCCCTGCTCGATCTGCGAGCCGATGGGTTCGATCACCGGATTGATCAGCACCGTGCGCGGCACGATCTCGGCCTGCGGATAACGCGGATTGGCCGCGCCAGTGCCGAATATCACAACGCGCCAGTGCTGCCCGATCTGCGGCGCGGCCAGTCCAGCGCCATTCAGCGCCGCCATGGTGTCGTGCATGTCGGCCAGCAGCGTCTGCAGCTGCGGGCTGTCGAACGCGTGCACCGGCTCACTGGCTTGCAGCAGCCGCGGATCGCCCATGCGCAATACCGGTCTGATGGCCACGGCAGCTACCGTTGGTGCTCAATGCGGTCGGGCCGCTGGGTGGCCCGAGCCCGCGCTTTCCTGCCCCACCAGGTACTTCACCAGTTCGATCAACTGGTCATCGCCGCCGGCCGAGCCGACGGTGACGCGATACTTGCCATTGACGACGATGGTCGGGGTCTGATCGACCTGATCGGCGCGAATCAGCTGATCGGCCTGACGGATTTTGACGTCGACGCCGAATGATCCGGCGGTGGCAATGAAACTCTCCGCTTTGATGCCAGCCACGCGCGCGTAGAACTTGGCTGCGTCCTCGATGCTCGGCGGCGGATTCCTGGGCCGCTGCGAGCGCGGGTCGAATACCGCCAGCTCGCCGGTCTTCCACACCGCATCGAACATGGCATCGTGCGTGCGCTTGTCGATGTCGAGCGCCTGCGCGGTGTAGTAGGCGCGCTGAAACATCGGCCAGTCCTCATCCGGGCGGAACGCCGCCGGCACGAAGGTCATCTCGGCGTCAGGCGGCAGCGCTGCACGCAGCCGATCGACCACCGGGTAGAAGCGGTTGCAGGCCGGACAGGCATACGAAAACACTTCCATGACTTCAACCTTGCCCGCTGCCACCGACGTCGGCTGCGCAGGCTCGATCAGAAAGTAGTTTGTGCCGCGAACCCAGTCGGCGCCCAGCGCCGGCAGCGTGATCGAGCCTAGCAGCAGTCCCAGCATCCACGGTGGTCGCATGATTACCTCGGAAATTACACTGGCGCGGCCGGAAGCATAACTTGCATGATCAGGCTATGACATCCCAGACCTGGATTTTGTTCTGCCTCACCGAAACGGTGTTGTGCCTGATTCCCGGGCCGGCGGTGCTGTACGTGCTGGGCACGGCCGTGCGTCGCGGCTTCGCCACCGGTCTGAAAGCTGCGGCCGGCATCCTGGCCGGCAATACGTTCTATTTCGGTCTGTCGGCTACTGGAATCGCGGCCATCATCGTGGCCTCGCATTGGGTCTTCAATCTGCTGAAATGGACCGGTGCCGGCTACCTGGTGTGGCTGGGATTGCGCCTGCTGCTGTCGCGCGCCGCCGCGAGCGATGCCGCGCCCGCGCCGCCGTCACCCGCGACCCAGCGCAGCTTGGTGCGCGGTTTTCTGGTCCAGGCGGCCAATCCCAAGGCGCTGGTGTTCTTCGTTGCGCTGCTGCCGCAATTTATCAATCCCGCCGCCAGCGTCCCGTGGCAGATCCTGATTCTCGGGGTCAGCTCGGTCGCAATCGAGTTTGTCGTGCTCACTGGGTACGTCGCGCTCGCCGCCCGCGCCCGTCGCCTCACCGGCGCGCGCTTCGCACACTCCATGGAGCGAATCGGCGGCGCGTTTCTGATCGCCGCGGGTGCGCGCCTGGCTTGGTCGCGCGTGCTCTAGCCCCTCATTGCGTCGGCGGCCGCAGGCCCTTGGAATACAGAATGCGTCCGTCGGGGGCCACCAGCACTGCGTCCACGTCGTCGAGCTGGTTGTAGATGCGCATCGCCTCATCCGGGCCAAGCACGAAAGCAGTCTTCGACAGGCCGTCGGTGCGAGTGGCGGTGGGTGCGATCACCGTGGCGCTGCGCACCTTGCTGGCCGAGTGCCCGGTGTGCGGATCGATGATGTGGTGATAGCGCACGCCGCCCTCGTCGAAGTAGCGCTCATAGTCGCCCGAGGTCGAGAACGCCGCGTCCACCAGCGGTATGCGGGTTATGACCTCATCCGGGTGGTCGGGGTGGCGTATGCCCACGACCCAGGGCCGGCCGAAGCGATCGCCGATCACGCGGCTATCGCCGCCGGCGTTCACCAGCGCATGAGTATAGCCGCGCGCCTGCAGGATCTGGATTCCGCGATCGACCGAGTAGCCCTTGGCGATGCCGCCCAGATCGATGCGCACCCCCGGCTGCGAGAAACGCACCGAATGGTTCTTGGGGTTCAGCAGCACGTGCCGGTAGTTGACCGCCGGCAGCGCGGCGTCGATCTGCTGCTCGGTGGGCCGCTTATGCTCGCGAAAATCGTACATGTATCCGACGCTGGCGTAGGTGATGTCGAATGCGCCTTCGGTGATACGCGAATATTCCAGCGCCGTGGTCAGAAGGTCGAACAGCTCGCGGCTGATCACCACCGGCTGCTTGGCCGCGAGCGCATTGACGTGCGATACCTCGCTGGTGGGCTTGTAGGTGCTCATGCTGTCGTCGATGTGGCGCATCTCGTCCATGACGGCGTCGATTGCAGCCTCGCCCTTGGCCTTGTCGTCGGCCCACAGCTCGACGTAGATGCGCGTGCCCATGATCCCGTCGACGGTGCGCGACAGCCACTCTGCCTGCGCCGGCGTGGTGCTCAGCAGCGCCAGCAGCAATACGGTGCCGTGCCGGATCATCATGCGGGAGCGACCGCAAATCCTGCGGCCTCGAGCAGCCCCTTCTGTGCCAGCCACTCGCGATTGAACAGCCGCGACAGGTATTTCGAGCCGGTGTCGCACAGCATCGTGACGACGATGTGCTTCGGGCCCAGATCGCGCGCCACGCGCACGGCGCCAGCGACGTTGATGCCGCTGGTGCTGCTGACGAACAGCCCCTCCTCGCGAAGCAGCCGATAGACGTAGCGCACGGTCTCGTCGTCCTGAATATGCAGTGCGTCATCGATCGGGGCGTCCTGCATGTTGGCGGTGACGCGCCCGATGCCGATGCCCTCGGTGATCGAACCGCTGCCGGTCGCTTTGACGACGCCGTGGCGCACGTACTCGTACAGCGAACTGCCGGGGGGGTCGGCCAGCACGGTGCGCACCCCGCGGTTGCGCGACTTGAGGTACTCGGACACGCCGGCCAGTGTGCCGCCGGTGCCGCTGGCCGAGACGAACGCGTCGATGCGGCCGTCGGTCTGCTGCCAGATCTCCGGTCCGGTGGTCTCACGATGTGCGCGACGGTTGGCAGTATTGTCGAACTGGTTGCTCCAGATGGCGTCGGGCAGTTCCTGCGCCAGGCGGCCCGCGACTTTCTGATAGTGGTTCGGGTCGCTATAGGGCACCGTCTTGACGCGCCGCACCTCGGCGCCCAGCGCCTCGATCAGCGCGTATTTCTCCGGCGACTGGTTGTCGGGCATAACGATCACACAGCGATAGCCGCGCGCATTGCATACATGCGCCAAGCCGATGCCGGTATTGCCGGCGGTGCCCTCGACCACGGTGCCGCCCGGCTTGAGCGTGCCACGCTGCTCGGCATCCAGCACGATGGCACGCGCCGCGCGGTCCTTGACCGAGCCGCCGGGATTCATGAATTCGGCCTTGCCGTAGATCTCGCAGCCGGTCTCCTCGCTCAGGCGGCGCAACCGGATCAGCGGGGTATTACCGATGCTATCGACGAAATCCCCAAAGATGTTCATGCGAGTAGGTTGCCACCGATCAGAAGCTGCATCGCGCTCGCCGACTGGGCCGCGCGCGCGGCCACCTCGCCTACGATCAGCAGCGCCGGCGCGCTCACCTGCGCATGCTGCGCCTGCTGCCCGATGTCGCTCAACCTGCCGGCGACCAGGCGCTGTCCCGGCAGCGTTGCTTGTTCGATGATTGCCACGGGGCGGTCCGGCGGCGCGCCGTGGGCGCGCAGACGCTCGATGATGCGCGGCAGCTGCGCTACGCCCATGTAAAACACCACGGTCTGCAGCGGCGCTGCCAGCGAGCGCCAGTCCAGGCCCTCGGCGCCATCGCCGGTCGCGGTGACGAAGGTCACCGACGGTGCCACACCGCGCTGTGTGAGCGGCAGTCCGGCGGCGGCGGCGGCACCGAGCGCCGCGGTGATGCCGGGCACGACGGTCACCGTAAGGCCGGCCCGGCGCAGCACATCCAATTCCTCACCGCCGCGCCCGAAGATGAACGGGTCGCCGCCCTTGAGGCGCGCCACGCGCAACCCGCGCCCGGCGTAGTCGAGCAGCAACGCGTGAATGCGCTCCTGGGTGACGCGATGATGACCGGTCTCCTTGCCAACATAGACGCGCTCGGCGTCGCGCCGTACCCGTGCCAGCACCGCGGCGCTGACCAGACGGTCGTACAGCACCACGTCGCTCTGCTGCAGCAGTTGCAGCGCTCGCAGCGTGAGCAGATCCGGATCACCGGGACCGGCGCCAATCAGATAGACCTCGCCGCGCTGGCGCGTGCTGCCCGCCACCGCCGCCTGCAGTTCGGCATCCAGCAGCGTCTCGGCCTCGGCCAGGTTGCCCGCCAACACCGTGCTGGCGACGCTGCCGGAGAACAACCGGTCCCAGAATTTTCGCCGCTGCATCAGATCGGGCAGGGCGCGCTGCACGCGCGCGCGCGCGGCGCCGGCCAGCCGCGCCAGATCGCCCAGACGTTCGGGCAGCATGGCCTCGAGCTGCGCCCGCACTCTGCGCGCTAGAGTCGGCGACTGGCCAGCGCTACCCACCGCGATCACCAGCGGCGAGCGCTCGATGATCGCTGGCATCAGCGCCGAGGACGCCTCGGCATCGTCCACGACGTTCACGAATGCCAAGCGGGCCGCGCCGCTCGCAGCTACCGCTCGATTGACCTCGCTGCGATCGGTGGCGGCGAACGCCAGCACTACGCCATCGAAATGCCGCGGCTCGAACTCGCATGCCAGATGCTCGATGCGGCCGGCGTCCCGATAAAGCGCCAGTTCGCTGTGCAGACGCGGCGCCACCACGCGCACCCGCGCGTGTGCCTTGAGCAGCAATTCGACCTTGCGCGCCGCCACGGCACCGCCACCGACGACCAGCACCAACTGCTCGCGCAAATCCAGAAATATCGGCAGGTAGTCCATTCCCAGACTCTAGCCCATCGGGACAACGCTTGATTGTCGTGCTGCGCGGATCGCAGCCCCAGGGGTATGCAGCCTAGGCGCTGGCCTGGCTGGCGAGCGGACCGATCGCGGCCGCTCGCCGCCGTGGATGCAGGCCGCACTCGCGCGAATCGGGCTGTTCCCACCACCAGCGTCCCGCGCGCGAGTCCTGTCCGGGCTCGATCGCGCGCGTGCAGGGCGCGCAGCCGATGCTCGGAAAGCCGCGATCGTGCAGCGGACTGTAGTAGAGCTGATGCGCGCGGATGTAGGTCCAGACATCAGCCTCGGTCCAATCCAGCAGCGGGCTGATCTTTTGCAGTCCGGTACGCTCGTCGGGCGCGACCGACTGCGCTTCGGCGCGCAGGCGCGATTGTTCGCGACGCACGCCGGTAACCCAGGCGCTGTAGCCGGCCACGGCGCGATTGAACGGCTCGACCTTGCGGATCTGGCAGCAGCTGATGCGCTCGCCCAGGCCGTTGTAGAAGCCATTGATGCCATGCTGGCGCACGTAGGCCTGCACCGCCTGGGCGTCCGGGTAATACAGCTTGATGCGGCGGTGATAACGACGTTCGAGACGCTCCAGCAGTGCCAGGGTCTCCTCGGGCAGGCGCCCGGTATCGATGCTGACGATGTCGATCCCATCCAGCTGGGTCCAGATCAGGTCGGTGAGCACCATGGCTTCCGCACCCAGGCTGCTGGCGTAGACCAGCCGACCATGCTGGCGCACGGCCTGGCGCAGCAGCGTAAGACTGGCCTCGATCTTGGCGGCCAGCCCAGCATCGATGGCTGGCTTATAAGCGGCAACCTTGGGCATGGGGCGATTGTGCTCGCCAGTCTCATAACTCTGGCACATAACTACATCACCACGCCCCGGCCGGCACGTGACGCCGGCACGCTGCCTGTGACAATGTATGACCGGCCTCGTCCGGGCCGCGGTCACACTGTCTAAGCCATGAGCCGCCTCGACCTGCGCCGCCTGCGCCAAAACGAGCACGTCCGCGCCCTGACCCGCGAAATACACGTGCGGCACGATCAGCTGATCCAGCCGCTATTCGTGGCCGAACACACCCGCAGACCGGAGCCGGTACCGGGGTTGACGGGTGTGCACCAGGAGTCTCCCGACTCGCTGCTGCGGCAGGTGGAGAGCGATCTTAAGGCGGGGGTGCGCAAGTTCCTGCTGTTCGGCGTGCCGCGCGCGCGCGCCGAGCGCGACATCGACTGGAGCTTCACCGCGGGGCAGATTCAGGCGCTGAAACAGCGCTTCGGGCGCGATATCTGGCTGGCAACAGACGTCTGTCTGTGCTCGGCTACACCGCACGGACACTGCGGCGTGCTCACGGCCGAGGGCGATCATGTGGACAACGCCGCCAGCGTGGCCGAGTTGGTCCAGGCTGCCCTGGCCTACGCCCACTCCGGGGCCGACTGTGTGGCGCCCAGTGACATGATGGACGGGCGCATCGCGGCCATCCGCGCGGCGCTCGACCACGGCGGCCTGGAGCGCACCATCCTGATGAGCTATGCGGTCAAGTTTCATTCGAGCTTGTATGGGCCGTTTCGCGTGGCGGCCGACTCCGCCCCCAAGGGCGGCGCGGCGCTCGGCGATCGTGCCAGCTACCAGCTCGACCCGGCGCGGCCGGGGGATGCCTGGCAGTGCGCCGAGCGCGATGCCGCCGAGGGCGCCGATGTGCTGATGGTCAAACCTGGGCTGCCCTACCTGGATTTGCTGCGCGAGCTGTCGGCTGCAATCCGCAAGCCGTGGGCGGTTTATCACGTCAGCGGCGAGTTCGCCGCGCTCGAGGCGCTGGCAGCGCAGGGATTGGCCAACCGGGCGGCGCTGCACCGGGAAATCCTGACGGCGTTTCGCCGCGCGGGCGCCAGCATGATCATCACTTACGGCGCACGCTTCGCGCGCGACTGGCTCGCGGATTGAGCGGCTCGGGATCGGACGCGCTGTTTCAGCGCGCCATGCGCGTCTCGCCCGGCGGGGTGCACTCGCCGGTGCGAGCCTTCCGCGGTGTTGGCGGCACGCCGCGCTTCATGACCGGCGGCTCGGGCGCGCTATTGCGCGATGTCGACGGCCGCGACTATGTCGACTACTGCATGGCGTTCGGACCCCTGATTCTTGGGCACGCCGACCCGGGCGTGCGGCAGGCGGCCGAAGCCGCTCTGGCACGCGGCTGGAGCCTGGGCACGGCTGAGCCCTATAGCCTGGAACTGGCCGAACTGATCGTCAGCCAGTTGCCCTGGGTCGAGAGCATTCGTTTCGTCAACTCCGGCACCGAGGCCGTGATGTCGGCGCTGCGGGTGGCGCGCGCGGCCACCGGACGCAGCGGCATCCTGAAATTCGACGGCTGCTATCACGGCCACGCCGACCCGATGCTGCTGCGTTCCGGCTCGGGCCTGGCCGAGGCACCGCAGCCGGACAGCGCCGGACTCGCGCCCGATGCAATCCGCCACACGCTGGTCGCGCCACTGGACGATGAGGCCGCCGTGGAAGCGCTATTGGAGCGCCGCGGCAGTGAAATCGCCGCGGTCATCATCGAGCCACTGCCTGCCAACTACGGACTGCTGCCGCAACGGCCGGAGTTTCTGCAGACGGTTGCGCGCGCCACGCGCGCTGCCGGCGCGCTGCTGATCCTGGACGAGGTCATCTCCGGTTTCCGGCTCGGATTTCAGGGCTATGCCGGCCTGAGCGGCATCCATCCCGACCTGGTGACCTACGGCAAGGTGATCGGCGGCGGCTTTCCGGTCGGGGCTTACGGTGGCCGGCGCGCACTGATGGAACTGGTGGCGCCGGCCGGTCCGGTGTACCAGGCCGGCACCTTGAGCGCCAATCCGCTGGCGATGTGCGCCGGGCTCGAAACGCTGCAGCGCCTTGCTGACGGGCGCTTGTACCGGGAGCTCGAGCAACGCGGCGCGCGCCTGCAGCGTGCGCTCGACGAGGTACCAGGGCTCACCGTGCAGCGCGCGGGATCACTTTTCTGGCTGTGCATGGGCTCGCGTGACAATCCGAGCGCTCCGATCCGCTCGCTTGCCGCTCTGCCGGCCGATGCCGGCCGCGCATTCGGCCCGCTGTTTCATTCGCTGCTCGAGCGCGGCATCTATCTGGCGCCGAGCGCCTACGAGGTGGGATTCCTGTCGGCCGCGCACACCGACGCGCATGTGGATCAGCTCGCCGGCGCGGTGCGCGCCGCGATCGTCTCAGTCGCCCGCGACGGCGGCGACGGTTGAAGCGGTATCGGACAGTGCCGCCCGGTCCACTCCCGAGGTACTGACGGTCTCGGTCAGCGTGCGGGTGCTCGCGGTCACGATCGCGGTCAGCAGCTGCACGCTGTGCGCGGCGACCTCGATCGACGAACTCTCGATCTGGTGGTCGGTGGCGTTCACGTCGGCGGTATTCAGCCGCCGCCACCACGGAAAGGTCGGATCCGGCAGCTGGAAGCGAACCACTTCGGCAGTGTTGTTGGTCAGCAGCAGGCTGACCTCCACGCGCGACGCATCCAGGCGCTGGGCGCGCCGCAGGCTCAGTAGCCGCCCTTCTGTGAATTGCCAATCCTCCGAGCGCATGGTGTCGCCGCTTTCGTCGAACCAGTCCACGTCGAGCACCTGCGGCAGCGGTTCAAGCCGGCCGTGCTGATAGTAGTCGCTGCGCAGCGTACGAAACTCATGCCGCAGCCGGATCAGATGGGCCACGAAGGCGCGTTGCTCATTGCCGGCCGCTGACAGCGCCTGTCCCCAGTCCATCCATGACAGCTCGGAGTCCTGGGCGTAGGCATTGTTGTTGCCCTGCTGGGAGTGGCCGCATTCGTCGCCGGACAGCAGCATTGGCGTACCGTGCGCGAACAGCAGCGTCGCGAGCAGCGCCCGCTTGACGCACTCGCGCGTCGCCCGCACCGCCGCATCGTCCGTCGGGCCTTCGACACCCCAGTTGTTGCTGGCGTTGTTGTCGGTGCCATCATGATTTTCCTCGCCGTTGGCCTCGTTGTGCTTCTGGTTGTAGCTGACCAGGTCCTGCAGCGTGAAGCCATCATGCGCTGTGACGAAGTTGAGCGAGGCCCAGGGCCGGCGCCCGTGGTGATCGAACAGGTCGGCCGAGCCCTGCAGGCGCGCGGCCAACGCGCCGCGCAGGCCGGAGTCCCCGCGCCAGAAGCGCCGCACGTCGTCGCGGAACTTGTCGTTCCATTCCGCCATGCCGGCCGGGTGGTTGCCGACCTGGTAGCCCCCTGGGCCGATGTCCCAGGGCTCGGCGATCAGCTTGACGCGCGCCAGGACCGGATCTTGCATCAGTGCGTCGAAAAAGCCGCAGCCCGGATCGTAGCCCCCGGTCTCCCGACCAAGCGTCACGCTCAGGTCGAAACGAAAGCCGTCGACGTGAAAGTGCTCGACCCAGTAGCGCAGTGAATCGAGCGTCAGCTGTATGACGCGCGGGTGCGAAAAATTCACCGTGTTGCCAGTGCCGGTGTCGTTGACACAGTGCCGTGGACTGTCCGCCACGAGGCGGTAGTAGGCCGCATTGTCCAGGCCGCGCATACTCAGCGTCGGCCCGAGCTCGCTACCCTCACCGGTGTGGTTGTAAACCACGTCGAGCAGCACCTCGATGCCGGCCGCGTGCAGCGCCTTGATGGCGCCCTTAAGATCATCCGGATTGCCGTCGGCCAGATAGCGCGGCTCGGGCGCAAAGAATGCCAGCGTGTTGTAGCCCCAGTAATTGCTTAGGCCGCGCTCGACCAGCGCCCGGTCGTTAACGAAGGCGTGAATCGGAAGCAGTTCGATGGCGGTGATGCCAATGCTCTTGAGGTAATCCACCGTGCGCGGGTGGCCGAGGGCCCCGGCGGTGCCGCGCTGCGGTTCGGGAATGCCCTCCATCCGCATGGTCAGGCCGCGCAGGTGAGTCTCGTAGATGATCGTGTCCGACCACGGCGTGCACGGCGGGCGCTCCTCGCCCCAGTCGAACTGCTCGTTGGTGACCACGGCCTTAGGCATAGCGAAGGCGCTGTCGCGCCGATCGAACGACAAGTCGGCGCGCGGCGATGTCAGCCGATAACCGTACAGCGCGTCGCTCCAGCGAATCGCGCCGGCCACGCGGCGCGCGTAAGGGTCCAGCAGCAACTTGTTGGCGTTGTATCGCGGGCCCTGCTCAGGCTCGTAAGGACCGAAGGCGCGATAGCCGTACACCAGTCCCGGACCGATCCCTGGCACATAACCATGCCACACACCGTCGGTGCATTCGCGCAGCGGCAAGCGCCGCAGCTCGTGTCGGCCGCCAGCATCGAACAGGCACAGTTCGACCTGATCGGCGCCGCCGGCAAACACCGCAAAATTGCAGCCCTCGGCCCCGCAGGTCGCCCCGAGCGGGTACGCAGAGCCGGCGAGCGCGACTTTCGGCAATTCGGAAACCATGCACGGGGATCCTTTCGCTAAACGATCACCCTCCGTGGCGCAACACTATCGTGGCCAGGGGAGGCAGTGTAAGTTCGATCGAAAACGGTTGATCGTGCGAGGCCGTGCTGCTGGCCATCAGGACGCCGCCGTTGCCAAGATTGGAGCCGCCGTACAGTTCGGAGTCGGTATTCAGCACCTCGTGCCACTGGCCGGCGCGCGGCGCGCCGATCCGATAGTGCGCCCGCGGCACCGGGGTGAAGTTGCACACGGCGATGATTGGCGCCGAGTCGGCGTGACCCTGCCGATAGTAGGCGTAGATGCTGTTGCCGCGGTCGTCGGCCACGATCCAGCGAAAGCCGGCGCTATCGGTGTCGAGCACGTGCAGCGCCGGCTCCTGCCGATACAGCCGGTTCAGGTCGGACACCAGCAGCTGCATGCCCCGGTGCAGCGGGTGATCGAGCGCCGGCCAGTCGAGCTGGCCGTCGTGATTCCATTCCCAGTCCTGGCCGAACTCGCCGCCCATGAACAGCAGCTTCTTGCCCGGCTGCGTCCACATGAATCCGAAGTAGGCGCGCAGATTTGCGAATCGCTGCCAAGTGTCGCCGGGCATGCGCCCGATCAGGGACCCCTTGCCGTGCACTACCTCGTCATGCGAGAGCGGCAGGATGAAGCGCTCCGAGAACGCATACAGCAGCCCGAAGGTCATGTCGTGGTGATCGTATGAGCGGTGTACCGGATCATGCTTCATGTAGCGCAATGTGTCGTGCATCCAGCCCATGTTCCATTTGTAGGAAAATCCCAGGCCCCAATCGCGAGCCGAGCGCGTCACGCCGGGCCACGCGGTGGACTCCTCGGCGATCACCAGCGCGCCCGGAAAACGCTCGGCGACCGCTTCATTCAGATGGCGCAGAAATTCGATCGCCTCGATGTTCTCGCGACCGCCATATTTGTTCGGAATCCACTCGCCTTCCTTGCGCGCGTAATCGCGATACAGCATCGAGGCGACCGCATCGACCCGCAGGCCGTCGGCGTGATAGCGCTCGATCCAGTGCAGCGCGCTCGACACCAGGAAGGCGTGCACCTCGCGGCGCCCGAGGTTGTAGATCGCGGTGTTCCATTCCTGATGGAAGCCCTCGCGCGGATCAGTGTGCTCGTACAGCGCAGTACCATCGAACCACGCCAGCCCGTGCGCATCGGTCGGAAAGTGGCCTGGCACCCAGTCCAGAATCACGCCGATGCCGGCCGCGTGACAGCGATCGATGAAGCGCGCGCACGCCGCCGGGTCGCCGAAGTGCGCCTGCGGCGCGTATTGACTGAGTACCTGATAGCCCCACGAGCCACTGAAAGGATGACCCATGATCGGCAGCAGCTCGATATGAGTGAAGCCCAGCGCCGTGACGTGGGCGATCAGCTGATCGGCGAGCTCGTCCCAGGTCAGCGAGCGAGCGCCGTCCTGCGCCAGCCGGCGCCATGAACCGGCGTGCACCTCGTAGATCGACAGCGGCGCCTGCAGCAGACCGCCGTTGTTGGCGCGCGCCTCGATCCAGGGCGCATCGCTCCATTGAAACGGCGCCGGGTCCGGCACCACCGAGGCGGTGCGCGGTGGGGATTCGATCTGCAGCGCCACCGGATCTGATTTCAGCGGCAGCAGGCCGTGGGCACCCAGGATCTCGTACTTGTACAGCGTGCCCGCCGGCAGCCGCGGCAGGAACAGCTCCCACACTCCGGCCTCGACTCGCTTGCGCATCGGGTGGCGGCGCCCGTCCCAGCCGTTGAAATCTCCGACCACGGACACACGCTGCGCATTCGGGGCCCAGACCGCGAAGCGCACGCCTGCGATGCCATCGATGGTGCGGTGCTGGGCGCCCAGGCAGCGACCCAGCTCCAGATGACTGCCCTCGGCGAGCAGGTAGATATCGAGCTCACCCAGCAGCAAACTGAACGAATACGGATCCTCGGTCTCCTGCACCGTGCCGTCGGGCCAGTGGATGCGCAGCCGGTAGGCGCGGCTCGCCGGAATCGTTCCCGCGAACAGACCCGGCGTCTGCACCGGCTGCAGGGCGGCCAGCAGCTGGCCGGCGCGGTCGAGCACTTCGACCGCTCTGGCGGGGGGCACGTAGGCTCGCACCACGGTACCGTTTGCGCCGGGGTGTGGACCGAGCAATGCGAATGGATCGCCGATGCGTCCTTCGATCAAGGCCTTGACGGCGGCCGGATCGCTCAGTAACTGCGGATCGAGCGGCGGCGCCTCGACGAGCTGTTCGATATCGCTGGCGGGGTCTGTCTCGACCGGCACGATAACCCCGTACTGGTGTGGTGTGTCTGTGAGTGGTGCCGGCAGCGGCTGCGCCGATGCTGCAGAACGGCTGGGATCATAGCGCAATCGACCCCGCGTCTGGCCCTGCTGGACGGCCGACAGCCGCCGTCAGACAGACGCGGATTTACTGTTGAGCGAAGTTGGGCTAGGGAGCGCGCCGTCAGGCGGCCGGCGCGCGTCGCTGCAGCTGTATGACCGTCTCGCTGCCTTCCTGATAAGCGACACTGAACGTATCCAGCGCGGCGATCGCCGCCCGCAGATCCTCGTTCGGATCCAGGTCGAAACTGTCGAACCCGCAGCGGGCCAGGAAGAACATCTGATCGCGCTTGAGCACGCCGCGGGCGCGCAGCTCACCGCTGTAGAAATACCGCTGACGCAGCATGCGCGCCTGGGAAAAGCCGCGGCCATCGCCGAGCTTCGGAAAGTCGACCACGATCAAACTCAGCAGCGCCAGGTGCGGGGCCAGGGACGCAAGCTCATCGGTCGGCCCGATCAGCACTGCCGCGCCGCCGCCGGCCAGTTCCCCGGCGCTCGCCGCGGCCAGAAATTGCGACGACGTGAGCACCGGACGCGTGCCCGGTTCGGCTTCCTCGCCCGGATAGCGTGCCGTGTCCTCGACCGGCTCACGCCGGAATATGATTTGTCTCATACACGCGTTCCTGGAACGGCTCGACACCCAGTCGGCGCACCACGTCGAGGAAGCGCTCGTCGTCGGCTTCGCGCTCGCGCAGGTACACCTCGATGAGCCGCTCGATCGTCTCGGCTACCTGCTCCTTCGGCACCGACGGACCGATGACTTCGCCGAGCGCCGCGGGGCTGGTCGAGGAGCCCCCGATCGTGATCTGGTACCACTCCTTGCCATGCTTATCGACACCCAGAATGCCGATGTGGCCGATGTGGTGGTGACCGCACGCATTCATGCAGCCGGACATCTTGATCTCGATCGGGCCCAGATCGTACAGATAATCCATGTCGTCGAAGCGCGCCTGGATCTGCTTGGCCACGCCGATCGACCCGGCATTGGCGAGACTGCAGAAATCCAGCCCCGGGCAGCAGATCAGATCGGTCAGCGTGCCGATGTTGGGCATCGCCAGGCCCAGCCTCTCCAGCTCGCGCCACACTGCCAGCAGCTCGCGCTGCGGCACGTCGGGCAGCACCAGGTTCTGGTCATGGGTCACGCGCAGCATGCCGAAGCTCACGCGATCGGCCAGCTGCGCCACCGCCTCCATCTGCTCGGCGGTGATATCGCCGGGTGGCTCGCCGTGCTTTTTCAATGACACGTAGACGATGCGATAGCCGGGCATCTTGTGACCGCGGGTGTTGTAGCGCAGCCAGGCGTCGTAGCCGGGATCACCGGTGCTGCGACCACCGATCGGGGGCACGGTATCGGGCAGCGTCTGATACGGCGGGGGCACGAAGAAGGCGCTCATGCGCGCGACTTCCTGCTGCGACAGGTGCGGGCCAAACTCGCGGCTGGCCTCGAACTCCTGTTCCACCTGGCGGGTGAATTCCTCCACCCCCAGCGAGCGCACCAGGATCTTGATGCGTGCCTTGTGGATATTGTCGCGTCGGCCGTAGCGGTTATAGACCCGCAGGATCGCTTCCAGGTAGGCCAGCAGATCGCCCTGCGGCAGAAAGGCGCGGATCGGCTTGGCCAGAATCGGGGTGCGGCCCAGGCCGCCGCCGGCCAGGATCTCAAAGCCGATGTCGCCCTGCGGGCCGCGCTTGAGGCGCACGCCGACGTCGTGGATCTCGAGCGCCGCTCGGTCCGCCGGCGAGGCGGTCAGGGCAATCTTGAACTTGCGCGGCAGGTAGCTGAATTCAGGGTTGAGCGCGACCCACTGACGGATGAGCTCGCAGTACGGGCGCGGATCGATCAGCTCGTCCGGAGCCACCCCGGCGAGCGGATCGGCGGTGATGTTGCGGATGCTGTTGCCGCTGGTCTGGATGGCGTGCATCTGCACCGTGGCCAGTTCGGCCAGGATATCCGGCACCCGCTCCAGCGCCGGCCAGTTGTACTGCACGTTCTGACGCGTGGTGAAGTGCGCATAGCCGTGATCGTAGGTGCGCGCGATGTGGGCCAGCTTGCGCAGCTGCACCGTGGACAGCAGCCCATAGGGGATGGAGATGCGCAGCATCGGTGCATGGCGCTGGATGTACAGCCCGTTACGCAGCCGCAACGGACGGAATTCGTCCTCGCTGAGCTCGCCCGCGAGGAAACGGCGCGTCTGGTCGCGGAACTGCGCGACACGCTCGTCCACCAGGGTCTGATCGATCTGGTCGTATCGGTACAAGGCTGCACTCCGGCTCGGATTACTCTAGTGCGGCCCGGAAGCCGGAGATACCGCCAGCAGGTTATGACCTTGGTGCGTATTTGTTATATCTAGCCGGTGGTCTGTAGGCCGCGTGCGATCCCGCTCACACTTGCTTGCAGCGCTTCGAGCAATTCGCGACTTTGGCGCCCACTGGTACGCCAGCGTTCCAGCAAATCCACCTGCATGAAGTGCATCGGGTCGATGTAAGGATTTCGCACCATGATGCCCCGCTGCAGCGTGCGGTCGGTGTCGAGCAGGCTGGTGCACTCTTTGATCTCCAGCACCAGCGCGCAGCTGCGCTCATATTCGGCGCGCAGCAGCGGCGCGAAATGCCGCAGATTGGCGGGCGCCAGACGGTCGTACTGCTTGACCACGCTGAAGCAGGCTCGGGCCAGCATGGCCTCGATATCGTCGATCAGATTGCGGAAGAACGGCCAGCCGCGGTAACACAGCCGTAACAGTTCGATCGAGCGCTCGGCCCGCGCAAATTCCAGCCCGCTACCGGCTCCGTACCACGCCGGCAGCATGTGCCGCGACTGCGACCACGCCAGCACCCATAACGGCGGCCGGATGGCATCGATCCCGCTGCGCTCGGCCGGCTGCGCCGGGTTGGTGCCGATCTGCATGCGTTCGATCACATCGATCGGCGTGACCGCGCGAAAGAACTCGAGGAACTGCGGCTCCTCATAAATCAGAGCGCGCCACACCTGAGCGCTGCGCTCGGCTGCCAGGCCGACGCACTCGGCCAACGCGGCGCTCTCGCGCACGGCGATACCGCGCCGAACCGCCAGCGTGGCCAGCGCCAGGGTGCTAAAGGCGCGCTCGAGAGTGCGCATCGCGTTGGGCCGCAGCCCGTAGTTCTGGCTGATGCTCTCGCCCTGCTCGGTGAAACGCAGCACACCGTTGATCGACTCAGCCGGCGCCGCCCGCAACATCGCATCGATGCGCCCGCCGCCGCGTGGAATGCTGCCGCCGCGGCTGTAGAACAGCACGTGCTGCTTGCTGGCCCGCTTCAGCGCCTCGGTCAGGTAACGCTGGGCGCGATAGGCCGCCAATCGCGAGGCCACCATGCCGCTCTGCTGGTTGCTGCCGGAGAACCCGATCAGCACGGTTTGCATGCGTCCGCGCGCCTCCAGATGGCGCCGATAGGCGCCGTCTTCCAGCAGCTCACCGATGACCGCTCCGCAGCGCTCCAGGGTCTCGACCCGGTCGAATTGCGGGGCGATGTCGAGTGCCACCTCGCCCTTGTTCTTGTCGTAGGCCCCGGCCCAGCGCGCCAGCACCAGCGGCGCCAGTACGTCGTCCGGCTGCGCCGCGCCACTCACTATATAGAGTCCGATGGCCTCATCGCCGTAGCGATGGCGCGATTGGGTGATGGCATCGAACACCGCCAAGGCGCGCTTCGCCAAGGCGTCGAAGCTGCCGCTCGGCCCGATGTCGCGCTCGAGCACCTCGATCAGTCGCGCGTGCCGCTCGCCCGGACCGCGCTGGCTCCACGCCGGATCGTCCAGACCCTGCGACAGCACCTCCTGGTGCATCGAAGCGTGGGCGCGCACGTCCAGGGTCGCCAGATGAAAGCCGAAGGTATCGATCCGATACAGCAGCCGGCGCACCTGAAAATAGCCGGCGTTGACTCCGCGGTTTTCCAGCAGGCTCTGCGCGATCAGATCGATGTCGGCGCGAAACTGCGCCGGGTGCTGATAGCCGTTGGAGCGACCATCGTAGGTAACGTGCAGCCGCTCGGCGATCTGCCCCAGGAATACTCGGTAAGGCATGCGGTCGTGGCGCGCCGGCGTGATCGTCTGCGCTCCAGGCAGCAGCGTGCGGTATTCCTCCACCCGCCGCTGCACGGCATTCGAGATGCCGATCCGGCTGGCGCTCTGAGACAGCGTTTGCGACAGCTTGAGACATTCATCGTAGTAAGTGTTGATGATGACCTGCTGGGCCCGCGCCAGGGTGTCGCGGATGCTCTTGGCATGCACGTCGGCAGAGGTCTCCATGTCGCCGCCGACCCAGGTCCCGAAGCGCACGATCACCGGCAGCTCGATCGACTCGGGCGAGGCGCCGTACAGCTTGCCCAGGGCCGCGGCGATCTCCTGATAGAACGCCGGGATGATGGTGTAAAGAATTTCCACCAAGTAGAAGATCGCGTGCTCGCGCTCGTCGGCGACCGTCAGGCGGTCGCGCGGGTGTTCCTCGGTCTGCCAGTCGGCACTCACCTCGGCCCGAATGCGCTGCAGTAGCGAGCGTTGCTCATTCGGCGCCAGCGTGGCGTTGTCGCGGTTCAGCATGAGCGCCGCCATGCGCTGCTGCCGCCGCAGGTTGGTGCGGCGGGTGGACTCCATCGGATGGGCCAGCAGCACCGGCTCGATCGACAGCTGCCCCAGCAGTGCCTGCACTTCTGCCAGGCTCAGGCCCGAGGTCTTGAGCTCGGACAGGGCGTCCTCGACCCCTCCGGGTTGCGGGCGTTCGCTGTCCTGCTGAAAGTATTCGCGCCGACGGCGGATGCGATGAACCTTCTCGGCCACATTGACCAGCTGGAACCAGGCCGAGAATGCCCGCACCAGGTCGCGCGCGAGGCGCGGCGGCCGGCCGCGCACCCGTACCGCGAGCGCGTCGGCCGCGCCCGCGACCCCTTCGCGCCACTGGATCGCGGTCAGGCGATCCTGCTCCACCAGTTGCCAGAGTTCCGCTCCCCCCTGGTCGCGCAGGACCTCATCCATCAGCTGTGAGAGCGCGCGGATGTCCTCGCGCAGCGGGTGGTGGCGCGTCGGAAACGGGATGTCCTGGTGGTTCATGGGGGGCGGGATTCTACCTGAGCGTCACCGCGTCCCGAGGCGCCGCTGGACACTCGCGGTGGGCGCTCCGGCGCCGCTCAATTAGGGCGTTTTAAATTGATATATCAATGGCTTAAATGGTATGCGCGGTCAGCCCGCCAGCAGCAACGCCTCGGCGTGCTCAAGCGCTTCGGGCAAGCCGTAGATCACGACCACATCGCCCGCCCGCAGCTCGGTGTCGCCGCCCGGCTCTCGCCCCGTGATCCCCTGACGACGGATCGCGGTAAAGGCGACCTCCGCGCCGCGCGCCCGCACCTCGTCCAAGCGGCGGCCCACCGCCCAGCCGCCGCGCGGCAGCACCACCGTGCGCAGCTGATCTTCGTGCTCATCGCCATGGCGCTCGCGCCGTTCATGACGCAGCGCGCCGACGGTGCGCGTGCGCAGTGTGGCGTAGCGCTGGGTGCGCAGCGTGTCGATCACGCTCACGACCTGCGACTCCGGTAGCTGCAGCAGCGTCAGTGCCTGCGACACCAGCGTCAGGCTGGCCTCGAAGGTTTCCGGAACCACTTCGGTGGCGCCAGCGGCCGACAGCTCCGCCAGGCGCGCATCATCCGCGGTGCGCACCAGCACCGGCACGTCGCTGCGCAGGCGTCGCACGGCGCGAACCACGTGCAGCGCCACCTCCGGGTCGGCGAAGGTGACGATCACGACAGTGGCGTGATCCAGTCCCAGGTTGCGCAGCAGCTCCTCATCGGCGCAGTCGCCCCACACCACCGGCACGCCCGCCTGGCGTGCGCTCCGCACCTCCTCCGGGTTCAGGTCGACCGCCAGGTATTCGAAGCCCTGAGACTCCAGCACCCGCGCCAAGTGTCCGCCGACGCGGCCAAAGCCGCACACGATCACGTGATCGCGCCGTGCCAGCTCGGTGTTGGCCGCCTGTTCGCGCTCGATCGCGGTGGTCGGCGGTCCGGCCTCGTGCAGCACCAGCCGCGCAATGCGCTTGTTGTAGCGGATGATTACCGGGCTGACGATCATGCCGAGCACCACCACCGCCAGCAGCAGCTGGGTCGGGCGCGCCGGAATCAGATTCGGTTCGCGCGCCAGCAGCGTGATGAGCGCGACGCCGAACTCGCCGCCGCCGGCCAGGACCAGCCCGGTGCGCAGCGCCTTGAAGCGATTGGCCCCGAAAGCCAGCGTGATCAGCCCCGACAGCAACGCCTTGCTCACCAGCATCAACGCCAGCAGCGCGACGATGCGGGGAAAATCTCCGAACAGCACCCGCAGGTCGAGCAGCATGCCCACGGTAATGAAGAACAGTCCCAGCAGCAGCTCGCGAAACGGTCGGATGACGGCGTCGATCTGATGGCGGTACTCGCTCTCGGCGAGCAGCATTCCCGCCAGGAAGGCCCCCAGCGCCATCGACAACCCCATGCGCTGCGTTACCCACGCGGCGGTCAGCACGATCAGCAGCGCGGTCAGCGTGAACAGTTCGCGCATGCGGCTGTGAGCGATCACGTACAGCACCGGGCGCAGCAGCCAGCGTCCGATTGCCAGCACCGCCACCAGCGCCAGCAGCCCGAGTGCCACCAGGCGCAGCGCCAGCGCTGCGCCCGATTCGGTCTGACCCTGGGTCTGCACCGTGGCCAGGGCCAGCAGCGGCACGAACGCCAGGTCCTGAAACAGCAGCACGGCAAATGCCAGCCGGCCGTGAGTGCGGTTGATCTCGTCCTGGTCGCTGAGTTGCTGCAGCACTATCGCGGTCGAGCACATGGCCAGCGCGCCACCCACCACAATCGCGCTCGGCCAGGCTACCCCGATGCCATGGATCGCAAGCGCCCCGGCACCCCCGACCACCAGGGTCTGCGCCGAGCCAAGTCCGAACACCTCGCGCCGCATGGCCACCATGCGCGGAAATGAGAACTCCAAACCCAGCGTGAACAGCAGGAACACCACGCCGATTTCGGCGATCTCCTGCGTCTGGGCATTGTTCGGCAGCACGTCGAAGGCGGATGGCCCGATGACGATGCCAACCACGAGGTAGCCGAGCACGACCGGCATGCCGATGCGGCGTGCGAGCGCCAGCACCAGCACCGAGGCGAGCAGGAGTATCAGGACCTGACTGAGCGACTGTACCGGCACAGCGTGACGTTACGGTGCGCCCGCGTCATTTGTCCATGGTCACCGTGGCGTCGTAGCGATCGAAGGAATGGATCGCGCGTCGGTAGGCGTTGAATACCAGATTCTGGGCGGCGGTATCGGCGCGCGGTGACAGCAGCATGCGCAACACGACATCATCGGCCGGCCGTGTCTGATCGTCGGCCAGCAGTTGTTCGATGAAGCCGGCCAGCCGGCAGACAATCTCGTTGACGAAGCGCAGTCGGGCGCCATCGTGCACCTGATCGATGCCCGGTCCATAGGTGCCGCGGGCCTCGGCGGTCAGCTCGTGCAGAAACACCGCCAGAAGGCGCGCCTGATCGATCGGCTGCACCTCGCGAAAGTAATCGATCTCGGATTGCAGGTTCATGTGGTCGGCACGAATTCGATCGGCTTGGTGGTGGTGATGGTCGCCACGTCCTTGGGCTCGAAGTGAAACAGTTTCACGCGCGCCACGATCTTGCTCTCGAGATCCGGGTTCTTAAGCTCGCTAGACACCACGTGGCAGTCGGTGACCTCGCCCGAGGGCGCGATGGTGAACTCGAGCACCAGCTTGCCCTGCAGATCCGGAATGTCGCGCAGCGCACGTCCATAGAGCGCGTAGATCGCACCCTTGTTGCGATCAAATACCAGCGCGATCTCCTCCTGGGTACGGGACGGCTTGCCACTGCCGCCCTTGGAGACACTGTTGCCACCGCCGGCGGCCACGATGCGCGAACTTACCGCGGTGGTGTCATGACCCGTGAGCGAGCCGGCGCCGGTGCCAAATCCGCGGCTGGCGTTGGCGGTGGTGATTCCCGCCGAGGTGCCGCCGATCTTGGAGGCGATCAGCGAGCGTTCGGCGTGACTGTCCTGTCCGACCGCACCCTGCAGATTTTTGGTGCGGCCGAGCGCGGTCAAATCGACGTTCTGGCGCAGATCCGCCAGCTCATCCTGGAATTTGAGCAGGCCGGAATTCTGCGCCTTCTTGCGCGCCTCGGCAGTCTTGTCCACCGGCTTGGGCACCGGCACCGGCTTGGTCTCAGGCTTGGGCTTGGGCTGCTCGACCACGGGTGCTGGCGGCGGCTTGGGCTTCTCCTCCACCATGAGCCGCGCCAGGCGCTCGGGCACCGCCTCGGGCGCCTCGGTCACGTTGGGCAGATGAATGAACGGCATGACGACGCCGAACACCAGCAATAGCAACAATGCGATCGACAGCAGCTTGCGCAGGCGCTTCTGGTCCTGAGGATCGACCTCCCAGGGCAGATCGAAGCTGCGGTAAAACTGCGTGAGCTGCATGGTTTGCTGTCCGCCTCAGGAAGTGCGCACGGCGCCCACCGGCACCGGCTTGTCCTTCTGCAGCACCGCCAGCGAGATGCGGCCGTAATCCGCGTCGGTGCAGGTACGCATGACCTTCTTGAGCACGTCGTAGGGGAGTGACTTGTCGCCCATGACGGTGATCTCGCGCTCGGCCAGATCCTGCTCGGTCACCTCCTGGCCGACCAGCGTCGGGCGCTTCAGCGCCTCGCGCAGCGGTGCGATGATGTCGCCGTTGGTGGCCTGGATTTCAGCCACGCTGGCGATCGGCTCGCCCTGAACAAACAGCTCATCCTTGGTCAGCATCACCACGACGGTCTGGCGCGGCTGCTGCTCGGCGATCGATTGCGGGATCTCGATCGCCTTGGTGTTCTGCAACACCTCGACGTTGGTGGAATACACCAGCAGGAACGACACCATCACGCTGAGGATGTCGATCATCGGAATGAGGTTGAGTTCGGCATCGGCGCGGTGGCGCTGCTGATGCTGCATCATGCGGCGGGCGCGATTCGACATGCTCATGGGCGCGCTCCGGCGGCGCTCGGCGCGGCAGCAACCGGCGCACCTGGCGCGGCCATCGCCGGCGCATCGCCGATCGAGATATCCGGGAACAGCTCGTACTGAACCACGTTCAGTCCGGCGTTGACCTCGAGCACGCGCACGCGATCCATGGTCTGCACCACGGTGTCATATAGCGTATCGGGCTCGAGCAGGATGGTAGCGTCGGTCTTGTCCGGAAACTTCGCCTTGACCAGTTTCAGATAATCCGACAGCCCGTCGTAGTCGTAGCCGCCATCCTTGTTCGGAAACGCAGCCAGCGGTCCGGAATTACGATCGCCGACCTGCAGCGCGTCCTTGCGCACGGTGACTTCGAGCTGCAATCCGGGCGGCGGCTCCTTGAACTCGGCGTTCGACGGCGGCAGCTTCAACTCCAGAATTACGGTGCGCGAGAACACCGCCGTCATCAGCAGAAAGGTCACCAGCACGGTGAAGATGTCGATCATCGACACCAGCAACAGCTCGGACGGCTTGCGCTGGTGGCGCAAGATCCGGCGTACCGTGCGAGAGCGGCGCATGGATGGCGGTGTGGTTGAAAACGATGCCGGCGTCAGGCTGCCGCGGCGGGCTGCTGCGGCTGTGGCGACCGCTCGGTCACGGCGTTGAGGAATTTGACCGAGGCCATCTCCAAGCTGTCGATCAACTCCGTGGTCTTGGTCTGCAGCACGGCGTGAATCAGCAGCAGCGGCACGGCCGTCAGAAGACCGAAGGCGGTGCAGTTCATCGCCACCGAAATGCTGGCTGACAGCAGGTTGGCCTTTTCCGCCGGATTGACCGTGGCCACGGCGGCGAACGCGTTGATGAGGCCGAACACGGTTCCGAGCAGGCCTAGCAAGGTGGCGATGTTGGCAAAGGTGGCGATGTAGTGCGTGCGCCTCTCCAGCCGCGGTATGACATCCATCAGGCTCTCTTCCATGGCCTTCTCGATGTCCTCGCGACGGCGCGCCGTGGCGATGCGGGCCAATCCGTAGCTCAGGATCTGGCCGATCACCGCATTCGAGCGCGACGTCACCTGCACCGCCTGGCGAAAGTTGCCCTGCGCGAGTAGGGGTGAGATCTCGTTCCAGAGCGAGCGATTGCTGACGGCGGTGATTGTCAGGTAGATCCATCGCTCGATGGCGATGGCCAGACCGACCACCAGCACCGCGGCGATCGGGTACATCATCTCCCCGCCGCCCTGAAAGAACCTGACTATGTGACTGAAGATACTCATCGTGCTGACTCCCGTGTCATGCAGCTATGGTCTCACTCGAGACGAGCAAACTAAGGTGACGTAAACACTCGATTCCGCGACCTACTTCTCATCCTTCGATTCGGGCGGCGATCCGGTGGCCGCAGGCGTGGCCTGCAGGGCGGCGTAATAGCGGTTTTGCCGACGAAATACGTCGCGATCTACCGGCGTCAGGGCCTCATCGAGCAGGCTGTTGAGGGGTCGACCGCCGAAGTCCCCGGGGTCGGCCCGGCGCCAGGGCACTACGTACATAACCTTGGGCAACTCACGGTTGCCGCTGATTTCCGTAGTATCCAGCTGGATGCGATCGCTTGCCTTGCCACCCTTGGTTGACCCCGCCTTGCTGCCGGGCGCAGCTGGGGACGCCGCGGACGCCGCTGGCGGCGCGGCCGGCTTGGATCCGGCCTGTGCCGCGGGCGACTTGGCCAGCGGTGTGGCCACCGCCGGGCCGACCGGCGCGGCCGCACTCGAGGTCTGCACGCCGGGCTCCGGTTCCTGCTGCGCCTGAGTCAGTCCTGCAGCCAGCCCGGTTGAAAGGCTCAGCAAGGCAATGGCGAGTGACTTCATGTGGGGCCTCCATTCTCAGTCGGCGTCGTGGCTGCTGGCGTGCTCGCGTCCGGGGCCGCGGTAGGCTCCGGCTGCGGCGCCGCCGGCACCTTGGTGCCAGTACGGGTGCGCAGCTCGGCGATCCAGGCACTCACCGGTTTGTCCTCGGAAGTGATGGCTTTGTAGCGCTCCATCTCCGGCAGCGCCGCGGCCGGGTCACCCAGATACAAGTCCAGCAACACGCCAAGATTGCGATGCGCCGGCGCGAAATTGGCATCATCCGCGAGCGCATGCTCGTAGGCTGCGCGCGCGTCGTTGAACTTGCCCTCGTTTCGCAGCGTCACGCCCAGCTCGGTCCACGCGTCGGCACTGCCGGCATCGATGCTGACCGCCCGCTGCAGCGCGCTGTCCGAATCCGCAAGATGGCCCTCGTGGCGCGCGAGCACCCCGAGATCGATCGCGGAGGCGACGTGGCCCGGATGCTGCAGGTCGAACTGCTTGAAGTCCAATTCCGCATCGGTGTCCTTGCCGGCCGTAGCCAGATCGAGTGCGTGCTGGAAATCGGCTTGGGTCGCGCCATCGGGGGGGGCGGCGCCGGGACCGGCACTGCCGGGGCCTGCCGCCAGCGGCACATAGCCCAAGCTCAGCTCGCTTTTACCATATCGCGCCGGCTTGAGGTCGGCCAGAGCCTGAAAGCTGGCGCGCACCGAATCATCGTATACCCCGTCCTGCGTGCGCTTGGCATTGATCTCGTGGATCGATATGGCCTGCTCCTCGAACGGAAACGACTGCTCGTCCAGCAACGCGTTGTATTGCTCCAGCGCCTCGCGCGAGAGCTTCGGCGGCCGCTGTGACTTCATCAGGTCCTGTGCCAGCGTGCGATAAAGCTCCGCGGTGTCGTAGGTGGCGGCGGTGGTGGTCTCGGCCACCTGGTAGGAGGCGACCTCTTTATAAGCCTGCACCGCAGCCTCGAGTGACTTCTTCTTGGCCTGCAGACTCTGTTTGAGCGGTACCACCAGCTTGACGCTGCGGAACTGATCACGCAGCGGCGCGGCGAGCGCCAACTGCGCCTTGGAGGCCAGATATCGGGTGCGCTCGGTGCGCGCCGGGCCGGCCGCGGCATCCGCCTTGACGATCTCGCGCTGCCAGTAGCGCTCGCGCTCCAGGTCACCGTTCTTGACCGCAATGTCCAGCAGGCGCTGACGCAGCTCCATTGCATCGGGCACCGGCGTCGGATAGTCCTTCACCAGTCGTTCCAGCATGGCCACGCTCTTGGCCGAATTGCCCGACTGCTGGTACAGATCCGCGGCCCGGCTCAGGGCCTCGTGCACCACGGCCGGGTCCTCGTGCGCGGTGGCGGCGATGCGCTCGAATTCCTCAGCCGCCGGACCGGCACGCCCGGCCGCGACATAGGCAATCGCGAGCTTGCGGCCGATGTCCGCCTGGTACTGGCTCTTCGGATAATCGCGCCGGTAAGCCTCGAGCGTTTCGATCGCGCGATCCCACTGTTGCGCATTGACCAGCGCCGCGGCGGCATCGTAGCGGGCCGTGGGCACCACCTTGGAATTCGGCGCCACGCGTGCGACCCGCAGAAAGTCGTCGGCTGCGCCGGCTTGGTCGCCGGCACTGCGCTTGGCCTCACCCTGACGATAGACCGAATCCGCCAGGCGCTCGATGATGTCGGGGCGCTCCGGGTCGTTCGCCGGCGCGATCGCCAGCGCATGCTGGAAGGCCGACTCCGCCTGCGGGAAATCGCCCTGGTTGAAACTGACCTGCCCGACGATGGTCCAGGCGATGCGCTGCTTGGCGACATCGACGGCGGGAGTGCGCGCCAGCAGCATCTGCGCCGCCTGCGCTGCCTGCGCTTGCTCTCCGGCCGCGTACAGATCCTGTGCCGCGCGGGTCAGCACTACCGGACTTTCCGGATGATCCGGAAACGTTTGTGCGAACTTCAATGCCGATGCGGTCGCATGCTGGTGCGCCGCCGCACGGGCATCCGATGGCAGCGAGTCCTCGTATTTTTGCTCCGCCACCAGCGCTGCGTGGCCAGCCTCGGCCGAGTGCGCATCCGGCGGGTAGTCGTAAGCCGTGTGCTCGTATTCGGTGGCGGCGTCGGCGTATTGCTTGCTTTCGAACAACGCATCGGCCAGTAGGTAGTTGGTCGCGGCCGAATCCGGATCATCCGGAAACGACTTGAGGTCGACGCGATACCAGCGCGCCGCGGCCGCGTAGTCCTCCGGCTTCTTGGTCTTCTGCGCGCTGGCGTGATGGTACTGCGCGACGTCCTTGAGATTGCTCTTGAGCTCGGCGACCACCTGCGGATAGTCGCGCCGCTGACGCTGATTCCAGAACGGCGCATCGAATCCATAGCGCTCGACGTATTCGAGCTTGCCCTGGAGCATCAGATCGGCGAAGCCGCCCTTGCGATAAGCCTCGATGGCCGCATTGGTGAGCTGCGGGGCGTGCTCGTCCACCGGATCGCGACTGACGAATGCCCGATAGGTCGTGGCCGCGTCCTGGTAGCGCTGCTTGTCGACGAACAGATCCCCGAGACGCAGGTACAGCAGGTACGCATACGGCATCCTGGGGCGCTGCTGCGCGAAATCGTCAACCGATTTGGCGCCGTCCAGGTACGCGAACGCGATGCTCATGACCCGCAGCGTGTCGTCCACCAGCTCGTGATCGGCGCGCCCGAGCGTGTTCAGGTCGCGCATTTTTCCGGGGCTTTTCGGATCCACCAGCGTCAGGTCCAGCAGATCGCCGAACGATTTCAGGCTGTCCTCGTTCTGGCCCTGCTTGAATTGCGACCAGCCGTGCTTGTAGAGGCTCTGCACGTAGAAGTTGGATCGGCTGGCGCCATGCGCCAGCACCGCCTCGTAGGCGTGTTGAGCGTCGGCGTAGCGGCGGTTGGAGAACAACAGCTCGCCGCGTCGGAACTGCACCTCGGCGATGTCGCGGCTCTGTGGATAGCGAGCGACGATGGTGTCGAGCGTCGCCAGCGCTTGATCGCTCTGGCCGGTGGTCTCGTAGGCGCGCGCCAGTTGATACATGACCTGGTCGTTGCGCGGATAGCTGGGGTAAGCCTTCAGCAGCGTCGAATACAGTCGAATCGCCTCCGCGCCCTGAACGTCGAGCTGCGTGACCTCAGTGGCCATGCGCTCGAGCTCGCCGGATTCGAGATTCAGATCGCCGAGCCGACGCAGCGCTTCGGCGCGCTGCTTGGGGTCGGTATTTTTGAGATTCAGGAACTCGCGGTAGTTCTGCATCGCCTTGGCGGCGCCGCCGCTGGGCACTGCGCTCGGCTGCAGTGGCACCGAATTGGCTTTCAGATCACCGATGGTCGGGGCCGGACCGCTGCTTGGCGCCGGTTGTGCGGCCGAGGCCGCCGGCACGATCATGACGCACCATAGCGTCACGCCGGCCCAGCCGAAATCGAAGCGCCGGCCCGGCCTCATCGATGCTCCGGAGCGGGCGTGGGCACGCTGCGCCGCGTCGGGGCATCGCTTGGGGCCGGTGCGCTGTTTGGTGTCGGCGCGTTGCCCGGCGCGGGCTCGGGCGCGGGTTCGGCTCCGCTGGGCGCGGCCTGATCACTGGCACGGTCGTAGATATCCGCCAGGGCGAAGCGCGCCTGCACCGCGTAGGCCTCGAGCCGCTCCTTCTGGGCGGCCAGCGCGGAGGCCGCCGCGGTCTCCAGATAGCCGTTCTGCTGGCCCGCGGCGTCGGCCAGGCGGGCGCGCATCGCCTTGATGCGCTCCTCCAACGCGGCGATCCGCGCGGCAAAATCTCCGGTATCGGTAGGCGCCGTGGCGCGCGCGCGCTGCACTCGCACCCAGCGGTTCTGCAGTTCCTCGAGCGCAGTATCGACTTCGCGCAGGGCGCGGCGCTGCGCATAGCTGCGCTCCTTGAACGCGGCGTCCAATCTCCAGTACAGCACGCCCTTGAGCAGCCGCACCTTGTCGAGCGCGTCGACGCGCTCCAGACCGGCCGGCATGGTCGCGATTTTTTCCTCCAGCGCGCCGACGCGAGCCCACTGATCGCGCTCGCTCGGGGTGCCCAGTGCCACCACGTCGTTGCCGGTCTCGATGGCGTTGAGCTGCGTTTCGACCTGGGCCCGCGTGTCGCGCAGCCGCGTCGGCGCGTCGGTGGCCAGCAGCGCATCGGTGCGTGGCAGCCGCTCGGCATAAGCGCGCTCGCGTGCATCGATCATGGCCGCGAACGCGTCCATGCGGTCGTCGTCGGCCAGCAGGCCAGTGCGCAGAAAGTTCAGGTCGCGATAGTTCTTCAGGCCTTCCTGGAAATCGTTGTCCGCCAGCAGCGCGTACAGGTAACGCGATTGCGCTGAGTCGGGCAGCTGCTCGAGTTGCCAGAACCAGCCATAGTGAGAGTCCTGATCCTGCCCGAGCAGGTCCTGGAGCATGTGGCCGTCCTGGATCTGGGCGATGGCAGCGTCGAGGTTGTCGGACTCGGCCGCGAACGATTTCAGCGCCGCCTCGTAGTAATCGGCTGCCTGCGCGTTGGCGTTGAGCTTGCCGAACGCATAGGGCACCGCCAGATACGACTCCTGAACTGCGGCATCGAGCAGGCTGCGCTTCTGCAGCTCCAGCCACGGCGTCAGCGCGCCGCGATAATCGCCGCTTGCCGCGCGCGCCCAGCCGTCGCCAAGTAACGCCCGGCTCGAGTACGGACCATTCAGGCGCACGCGATCAAGCGCCGCGCGCGCGCGGCCGGGCTGGTCGGCTTGCAGATAGGCGAAACCCAAGGCCACGTTGGCCTTGTCGCGCATCGTCAGCAATTCGTCGCTATCGGTCTGCAACGTGCCCACCGTGGTGAGGATCGGATCGGCCTCCGGCAAACGCCCCGCGCGCACCAGCGCGACGCCGAGATTGAACCGGGCATACGCCATCCAGTCGGGCGGGCCCTGCCACCCCTTCAGCGTGGCGATCGCATCGTCGTAGCGCTGCTCGCGCATCAGCACGTTGACCAGCAGATGAATGCGCTCGGCTTCCAGCTGTGCCGGCAGCTGTCCCTGAATGCGATTGAGTGCCTGTTCGCTGCGATCGTAGTAGGCGCGCTCGTACCAGATCTTGCCCAGATAGAACCAGGCGCGATTGCGCACGCCGACCGGCACATCGTCGCCGAGCAGCGTCTCGAAGCGACGGCCGGCCTCGTTGTGGATCGCCAGCTGCAGATACAGCCCGGCCGCGAGCAGCTGCGCGTCAATCGCGTGATGCGGCATCAGCTGCCACTGGCGGTAGGCCTCGAGCCGCGTCAGCGCCTCCCACCCGGAATCCTCATCGGCCCAGAAATGAAACAGCACGTCACCGTAGAACAGGTCCTGGACCTTGATACTGGGCAGCTTGTCGGGGTCACTCTTGCGCGCGGCCAGCGCCTGCGGCACCACGGTGGCCGCGGCCAGCAGTGCGACAGCCAGACCCAGATATCGGCGCACCGGCCCCATGCGCCCTATTCCCAGTCCTTGATCTCGAAATCCGGCTCTTGTGCGCGCTGATGATCGGTGATCTTCAGCTCCAGGTACTTGGCGCCGACGCCCTTGTCGAATTTCAGATTGGCCCCGCGCCGATAGTAACGATCGTGCGGGCCCTTGCCATTGAGCAGCGCCACCAATTCGTGCGAGCCGGCCTTGAGATTGCCGATATACAGCTGCTGCACTCCACCCTTGACCAGCGCCGCCACTTCCCGCGGCGTGTATAGGTAGTCCTTCACCTCGCGGTTGTCGATCTTTAGCGTGATCGAATCGAGCGCGAAGAAATCGCCGATGTCCATCGAGACGAACACCGCCACCTGGGTGTTGGCCGGGAACAGCAATTCCTCCTCCAGCACGAACAGGTCGCGGTTCAGGTCGACCACATCCTTCTTCAGATCCTGGATCTGCTCATCGAGCGGGCGTGTGCCGCCGCTATCGGCAGGCGTAGCCGAGCCCGCGGCCTCGCCGGCTGCGGGTGCGGGTGTGGCCGGCGCGGCCGGTGCGTCGGCGGCCGGAGCCGCGGTCGGAGCCTTGGCCTGCGTGGTGGCCGGCGCGCTGGCGGGCGGCGGGGTCGCGTGGCCCAACGGCGCGGCCAGTGAACCGAGCCCGACCAGCAGCAAGGATGCCAGCAGCACTCGTGGGGATGGCGGTGTATTCATGGGTTGTCGTTCGTCCAGGGAAATGTCAGGGCGTCGTGAACGAGTCGTCCAGCAGTGCGCGAATCTGGGTGAGATAGATCGTGTCCTGGGCAAGTTCATCGCTGTGGCGATAACGCACGATACCGCTGCGGTCGATCAGGACACTCGATGGCAGCCGATCGATGTCATACACGCGAGCGACCTCCTTGTTGCTGTCGAGCAGCAGCGGATAGTCGGCCACATGCGCCCTCGCGTATTGCGCCGCGCGATCCGGATCGTCATCGACGCTGATCGCCAGGACCACTAGCCCGGAGGACTGGTAGGTCTTGTACAACCGATCGAGCAGGCTGAGTTCACGGGCACACACGGCGCAGCGGCTGCTCCAGAACGAGATGATCACCGCCTGCCCGCGGTACTCGGATAGGCGCACGTTGCTGCCGACCACCGCCGGCAGCGCAAAATCCGGCGCCGGCTGACCGATTAGGCGCTCGCCGGCCTCGCGTGCGGCCTGCGCACCGCTCGAGGCCAGGGCCGCCAGGGCCGCCACGGCTAGGGCGGCGCGCCGGCGGGCGCTTGTGAGGGTGCGAAGGCTCATCACCGCCAATTTGACATCATTCGCCGGCTGGCGGCGACTGTCTGACCGTAAATACATGACACCGCTCGCATTCCATCGGCCTAAGCCGATAGCTTGGGTGCGGTCCTCAGGCAGCGCCGGGCGGCGCGGCCGGCTTCGGTAAGACGGCGGCTCAGCGCCGTCGCCATCAGGTGATCTGGCCGTTGACTACCGAGGCGAGCTGACCAAATGCGATCAGCGGATCGTAGTTCGACGCTGCCCCGAGCCCGGTCGGCTGACCGGTCGCGTAGGTCATGGTCTGGAACGCACCCGCCTGTCCGTGCAGCGCCATGTAGTTCAGGATCACGGTCTCGCACAGCAGGTTGACCGCATTGGCGGCCAAACTGGAGGTCGAATTCACCGAGCCGTCCGGATTGTAGGAGCCAATCTGGTTCTTGATCGCGGTCGGCTTGGAGCGCGGATCGTAGACCAGCATCAGCGACGCGGCGGTCGCGGTGTTGTCCGCCATCCACATGCCCTTGCCTCGGCCGTTGACCGAGTTGTCAGGCATGCCGTTGGATACGATGGCGCCATCACTGAACACGTAGATCATCAGCGGCACGCCAACGCGTGCAGCGTACTCCAGACAGGCTCCCATGCACTGTCCCGCCTTAAAGTCGCGTTGTTCGCCCGTGGCCCGCGTGCCGTCGTGATAATCGTAGCCGCCGAGCTCGATGGTGCCGGCGCCAGCATAGCCATTGATCACCATCTTCATGATCGAAGCGGTGGCGAGAAAGTCGGAATCCTGCAGGTCGGTCGAGCTGAAGATGCCGCCGGTGCCGGTGATGTCCTGATCCCGGGTCGGATCCAGCGCCTGCAGTGCGTTGCCGTAACGATCCACCAGATAGGCCGAATCGACGTAACTGCACTGCACCAGGTTCTTGATCGCTGTGTCCTGACTCGGAACGTTGGTGCTGACCTGACCAAGCTTGGCGGCGCTGATGCGCTCCACCGATTCCAGCACCGACACCGCATCGGCCTGATTCAACAGACCCACCAGAGAACCAGTGTTCACCAATCCGGTCACGTCCGAGGGCCGGCGCACCACGGTTGGATTCACCGTCGGATCGATCATGTACGCGGGCGCCATCGAGTTGCCACCCGAGGTGGTGGCATCGGTGCCAATCAGCACCAGCAGGTCGCCCGCGGCCCCGGCCGAGTGAATTCCGTACATCGGATTGTGCGGATTGGTATCGGTGTCGGTGGCACTGATTGCGGGAATGACTGCACCGTTGATGTTGTTCAAGGTGGTCACGGCGGCGCGCGAGCTGATGCCGCGCAGATAGGCACTGTCGC
>DASXYW010000049.1:0-30872 GCA_036502265.1 Steroidobacteraceae bacterium
CATGACCGCTCGCCGCTCACCGAGGCCGACCTTGCGGCGCAACGCATGATCGCCGCCGGCCTCAACCGGCTGACGCCGCGCTGGCCGATGCTCGGTGAGGAGTCGGCGCCCGAGATCTTCGCGCAACGACGCGACTGGAACACTCTGTGGCTGGTGGATCCGCTCGATGGCACCCGCGAATTCGTCAAGCGCAACGGCGAATTTAGCGTCAACATCGCGCTGGTCAAGGACGGCGAGCCGGTGCTCGGGGTCCTGTTGGCACCGGCGCGCTCGGTGCTCTATGCCGCCACCCGAGGCGGAGGCGCCTTTCGCCGCAACGGTCGTGGTGATCTGGAACCGATCCGGGTGCAGGCCACGGCCGCCGCGCCGCTGCGCGTGCTCGGCAGCCGCTCGTTCGGCGACGCCAAGCTCGACCGCAAGCTCGAAGAGCTCGGACCACAGGTCCGCATCAGCCTCGGTAGTGCGCTGAAATTCGGCGCGCTGGCCGAGGGCAGCGGCGATCTGTACGTGCGCCGTGGACCGACCTCGGAGTGGGACACTGCGGCCGGGCAAGCCGTAGTAATCGAGGCCGGTGGCACCGTGGTCGATCTTTCCGGGCGCCCGCTGCGCTATAACGTGCGCGAGCAACTCACCAATCCCTCATTCATCGCCTACGGCGACTCGACGCGCGATTGGGTTACGCTGCTGGCGGGCCTGTAACCGTAACCATATCGATGAGCGACGCCGACCTGATCGATCTGCATACCCACAGCGACTGCTCCGACGGCGTACTCCCGCCTGAAGCGCTGGTCGCCGCGGCGGCGGCCCGTGGCGTTGCGTTGCTGGCACTGACCGATCACGACACCACCCGCGGCTGCGAAGCCGCCCGCCGCGCCTGTATGGCCACCGGCATGGGTTTTATCCCGGGCGCCGAGCTCACCAGTTTGTGGCGCGGGCGCGAAATTCACATCGTCGGCCTGGAGCTCGACCCGGCCCACGCGCCGTTCCAGACTCATTGCGCCGAGGTCATCGGACTGCGGCGCGCGCGAATCGTCGCGATCGCGCAGCGCCTGACGCGCGCCGGACTGCCCGGTGACCGCCTGGCAGCCCAGGCGCTTCAGTTTCACGCCCCGACCCGCGCCCATCTGGCGCGTGCACTGTGCAAGGAGGGACTGGCGCACGACAATCAGGCCGCCTTCGAGCGCTGGCTGAAACACGGCCGCCCCGGGCACGTGCCGGCACAGTGGCCGCAGCTCGTCGTCGCAGTGCAGCGCATTGTCGCGGCCGGCGGCTTGCCGGTGCTGGCGCATCCACACCGCTATCGCGTCTCGGCCGGCGGACTGCGCGAGCTTACGGCCGAATTCAAGGCGGCCGGCGGACGCGGCATCGAGGTCAGTGTCACGGGCATGGGCCCGGGTCAGGCCGATCGGAGTGCCACGCTGGCCCGCCGGTATGAGCTGGCCGGCTCGATCGGCTCGGATTTCCATGAACCGGGGCTGGCGTGGCGTCCGCTGGGTCGCTTCGCTAAGCTAGCGGATCGGATAACGCCGATCACGACCCTGCTGCAGCGGTCACGGACCCCGTCGGAGCCACCGATGGATACTGGGCGATCACAGGGATGAGCGATCAGGAAGACAACGTCGATCGCGATCTGTTCCGCAACGTCGAGAAGCTGCGGCAGCTGCGGATCGAGCACCGCGATCTCGATGAGGTGATCGCACGCCTGTCGATGGACATCCACATCGACGAGCTGCAGCTCAAGCGTCTCAAGAAGCGCAAGCTGGCACTCAAGGATCAGATCATGAAACTCCAAAGCCAGCTGATCCCCGACCTGAACGCGTGACCACCTCCGACGGCGGCGCAATCCAGTCGTTTCTGGCTACCGCGAGCGCCGCCGAGGTGCTGCTGCAGCTCGGGGTACTGGCGGTTTGCGCACTCACGGCGCTGGCAATCGCCGAGGTCGTACGCCGCTGGCGCGCACGTCACCTGACGACCTTGAATTCGGTAAGCGTGCGCGCTCGCCTGATCGAGATCGGGCTGATCGAAGCGCCAGTCGTGGCCGCGCTGGTGGTGATGCTGGCCTCGCGTACCGTGAGCGCCGCGCTCGGATTTCCAGCCACGCTGCTGGACGTGGCGATGCAGCTCATCACGGCGCTGATACTGGTACGACTGGCGATGTACCTGCTGCGCTTAGGGCTGGGTCCGCGACCCTGGCTGCGTGTGTGGGAGCCGCGCCTGACGCTGCTGGTGTGGCTCGGGATCTCGTTCCAGCTGGTCGGCTGGTTCGACGCCATCCAGAGCTCGCTCGATGCGATCAATCTGCTGCCCGGCAACGGCCACTTTACGCTGTGGGCGCTGCTCAAGGGGCTGGTAGTCATCACGTTGTTCGTGCTGATAGCCAGCGTGATCGCTCGCACGCTCGAGCGGCGGTTGATGCAGCTGCACTCGATCGCGCTCTCGACCCGAATCGGCATCACCAAATTCATGTACTTCTTCCTGGTTGGCCTGGGGGTACTGCTCGGGGTCAATGCCGCCGGCGTCGATCTGACCGCGCTGACGGTACTGACCGGTGCCATCGGACTGGGGCTGGGCTTCGGTCTGCAATCGATCGCCAGCAATTTCGTCAGCGGCTTCGTGCTGCTGATGGACAAGTCAATCAAGCCCGGCGATGTCATCAGTTTCACCGGTATGCCGGGCACCAGCACCGAGAACTTCGGCTGGGTGCAGGCCCTGCGTGGCCGCTACGTCGTGGTGCGCGATCGCGACGGGGTCGAAACGCTGGTGCCGAACCAGCAGCTCATCTCCAATCCGGTGATCAACTGGAGCTACTCCGATCGCAAGGTGCGTCTCAAGCTGCCGGTGCGCGTGAGCTATCACGACGATCCGGAACGCGCACTGTCAGTGCTGATGAGCGCGGTGGAAGGCAATCCGCGCATCCTGCGCGATCCGGCCCCGGTGTCGCGCCTGATGCAGTTCTCCGATCACGGCATGGATCTGGAGCTGCGCTTCTGGATCGCCGATCCGGAAAGCGGGGTGAACAACGTGCGCTCCGATGTCAACCGCGCGATCTGGCGGTTGTTTCGCGACGCCGGCATCACCATCCCGGTAGCGCAGCGCGAGATCTACCTGCGCCGGGGCGAGCCGCTGTCGTGAAATACGTCGCGGCGATTCCGCCGCAGGACCTGCAATTTCAGTTCGTGCGCGCCTCGGGCCCGGGTGGCCAAAACGTCAACAAGGTCGCGACCGCCGCGCAGCTGCGCTTCGATCTGGCCGGCACCGGCGCGCTGGCGCCGCAGGTCAAGCAGCGACTGCGGGTGCTGGCTGGCGCGCGTCTGGCTGCCGATGGCACGCTGCTGATCGTGGCGCGCAATCAGCGCACTCAGGAAGGCAACCGGCGCGAAGCGCTGGCGCGACTCGAGCAGCTGCTGGCACGCGCCAGTGTCGAGCCCAAGCGCCGGCTGGCAACCCGCCCTACCAGCGGCTCGCGCCAGCGTCGTCTGGAGCACAAACATCAACGTCAGAAGATCAAGCGCCTGCGACGGCGCGTCGACGACGATTGAGGCCGGCGCGCGGTGGACCCGATCCGCGTGTGCAGCTTCGCGCCGGTGGTCGGCGCACGTACCCGCATCCTGATCTTAGGCAGCATGCCCGGCGTAGCCTCGTTGGCGGCCGGCCAGTACTACGCCCATCCGCGCAATCAGTTCTGGGGCATCATGGGCGCGCTCTGTGGCGCCGGCCCGGAACGATCGTACCGGGAGCGCCTCCGAATCCTGACGCGTGCGCGCTTGGGGCTGTGGGACGTGCTCGAGTCATGCGTGCGGCCGGGAAGCCTGGATGCGGCCATCGAGCACGCTTCGGCCACACCCAACGATTTGCCGGCGCTGCTGCGCCAGCGCGCCATCACACGCGTGTGCTGCAACGGCGGCACGGCACACCGGGCGCTGCAGCGGTATTTCGCTGCCCGCCTGGCGCGCGAGTTTGCCGATCTTGAGGTGTGCGCGCTGCCCTCCACCAGCCCGGCCAATGCCAGCTGGTCGTACGCGCGCAAGTTGCGCGCCTGGCGCACGGCGCTCGAGCTTTAGACCAGGCCGATCGGCGATGTGCAGCCTTAAGGCTGCGGGCGGATACTAGCGCTGGATAACCTGACGGGGGCGTACATCATGGTTGCACTGGCCAGTCTGTGGCTGCCGATCCTGCTGGCAGCGGTGGTGGCGCATATCGCAAGCTCGCTGTTGCATATGCTCGTCGGCCATCATGCCGGCGATCTTAAGCAGCTGCCGCAGGAGGATACGCTGCTGGACGCGGTGCGCAGCGCAGCCGTCGCCCCCGGCGACTACCTGGCCCCGCGCCCCGCCTCGGCCAAGGCACTCAAGGATCCGGACTACGTTTCGAAGCGGCGGCGCGGTCCGGTGCTGCTGCTGACCGTCATGTCCAGCGGTGAGATGCAGATGGGCAAGCTGCTAACGCAGTGGTTCATCTATCTGCTGATCGTGTTCGTGCTCACCGCCTACGTCGCCTGCCACGCGCTGCCGACCGGGGCGCCGTATCTGAAGGTATTTCAGGTCGTGGGCACGGTCGCCTTCCTGGGGTTCGCCATGGGCTATCCGCCCAATTCGATCTGGTGGCAGCACCGCTGGAGCTCGACCATCAAATACATGATCGACGGGCTGGTGTACGCACTGCTGGGTGCCGGCGTATTTGGATGGCTGTGGCCGCGCTGAATCAGCCATGCGTTACCTGCAGGATGCTGTGCCGGATCTGCTCCGACAGCACCAGCTGAGCATCGGCCGCCACGCGGATCAGCACCTCGTCGAACAGCAGGCAGCCGGCACCGTCGGTCCGCACCACGTCGCGCGCCCGCAGCAGGTCGATGAAGTTTTCGAACAGACTCGGGTCAAAGAACTCCGGTGAATTGAAGCCGTACAGCATGGTCATGCGCTGCGCCATCAGGTGGCAGCGCTGCTCCAACAGCTGCTGGCTGATCTCGCCGCTGCCGGCGCGCACCAGCAGGGCGATGGCGAGGTAGTAGCGCTCGATGGTCTGAATCGTGGTCTGCGCCAGCAGCGAAAGCTGCATCGCGGCCTCGGACGATGGCGAAGGTCGGCGCCAGGTGGCACCGCCGGCGTCGCTGTCCAGCAGGCCGAGCCCTGCCAGCGCCGCGAGCGCATGGCCGACGATGTCCGGCAGCTCCTGCTCGGTCCAGCGCATGAACAGCTCGGCCGCCACATACGGATAGATGCGCGCGGCCAGGCGCTGCACATCTTCAGTGCGCATCACGGCGTTGGCCAGGAAGCAGCAGGCGATCAGCGATGGCATCGCGAACAGGTGCAAGACGTTATTGCGATAATAGGTGGCGAGCACTGCTTGCTCCGGGCTCATCCGCACGATGTCGCCGGCGCGATTGTGTTCGCGCGTGATGATTTTGAGCGCGACCCCATAGTCCACCATCTGCGACGAGTGCATGCGCGTGACGGTGATGCGATCGCCGTACGGAACGGCCCCGAGCACCGCCACCATGGTCTCCAGCATGCGCAGCAGATCGACCTCCAGCATCGCCTGACGCGGCGTCGCCAGCAGCACCAGCGCCAGCAGGTTGACCGGTGTGACCGTGGCCGCGGAGTTGATGCGGCACATGATGCTGTGCGCCAGCTCATCGACCAGCTTGTTCACCCACGGCGCGCGGTTCTGATCGTCGAACTGACTGGCGCGCCAGTTCGCTGTCTGCCGGTCCAGCAGCGCGTCCAGGTAGATCGGCTCGCCGAAACTGACATGCACGTTGCCGAAGCGCTGGCGCAGCTTGCCTAACGTGCGCAGCAGCCCGAACACCGACTCCTTTTCCTTGGGCCGTCCGGACAGCTCGCCGATGTAGGTCGGGCCCTCGACGATGCGTTCATAGCCAAAGTACACCGGCACGAACACCACCGGGCGGCGTGGCTCGTGCAGATAGCTGCGCACGGTCATCGCCAGCATGCCGGTCATCGGCGGCCGCAGGCGTCCGGTACGGCTGCGACCGCCCTCGATGAAATACTCGATCGGATGGCCGCGCGCCATAATTTCGGCCAGATATTTCATGAACACGACCGTATACAGGGCGTTGCCGCGGAAGCTGCGGCGGATGAAGAACGCCCCGCCCTTGCGCAGGAAGCGGCCGACGATCGGCAGATTGAGGTTCAGCCCGGCAGCGATGTGCGGCACGGCATAGCCGCGCTCGTAGATCGCATACGACAGCAGCAGGTAATCCATGTGGCTGCGATGGCAGGGCACGTACACGATCTCGTTGCCCTCAGCCACCTGCTGCAGTGTGTCGATGCGGTGGAACTCGATGCCGTCGTACAGGCGATTCCACAGGCTCCTGAGCGCCAGCGACATCAGCGTAATGAACACCGGCGAATAGTTGGCTGCAATCTCATTGGCATAACGGCCCGCCTCCAGCAGTAGCTCGCGCCGGCTGCGCTTGTGCCGCTCATGCACCTCCTGAGCCACGGCCGCGCGCACCGCGCGCGTGCGCAGCACCGCCGCCACGATCGTGCGCCGGTGCGACAAATCCGGCCCGATACGGGCGGTGCGAAGGCGCGCGAACTGGCCGCGTAACGAGCGCGCCACGCGCCGACCGTTGACCGCGGTGTCGGCGTCGGCTTCAATCTGCTTGCGCAGCGATATCGGCTCGCCCAGCTGTACCGTGGTGCTGCGGCCATTGAACAGCACGGTGAAAAAGCGGCGCACGCGGCTGCCGATCACCCAGTCTTCGGCCAGCAGCAGCCGGATCAGCGAGCGCTCTTTGGACGGGGCGCGTCCCCAGTAGACGGCCGCCGGCACCAGGCTGACATCCAGCGTCGGGTCGCGCCGCAGCGCGTCGATCATCGCCAGCAGGATTGTCGGCGGCCGTCGGTCCAGGCGCGTGCGCCACAGGCCGACGCTGCGGCTGAGTGCAAACGCCGAGCGCACGTTACGCAGCTGCCGCGCCAGCAGACGCCGCCCCGGACGCGGCAGCCGCTCGCGCAGGCAGATGTTCTGCAGCACGGCCTGATCGCTCGGGCTGCCGTGCTCGAGCACGTAGCAGATAGGCACGGTACGACCGGCCAGGCGAGCAGCGGCGTCGTCCGGGCGCAGGGTCGCACGTACCCATAAGGCGAGCACTCGGCGCAGTAATCCCTGCATGACGCGTCAGTTCGATCCGCGCTCGGGCGGCAGATCCAGGCCGATCAGAAAATACTCGAACAGGTACTTGATGAAACGCAGCTGCTCGTGCAGCTGATGGCCGGCGTCGACCAGGTGCAGCGCCGTGCCGTACTCGCGCGCGAAGCGGATGCTGTGGTCAATCGGCACCACATCGTCGCGCCAGCCGTGCACGATCGCAGCCGGGCAATCGAGTACACGCTCGCGCAGCGCCGGCAGACCCTCGGCATAGAGTGCCGGCGCCATCAGAAATGCGCCGCGGGCGTGCAGCAGCGACGCGGCGGCGACCGTGACGTAGCCACCGAGGCTCGAACCGACCAGCACCAGATCGCCCGAGAGCGTCTTGCAGACTTCGATCAGCTTGTCAATGCGCCCGCGCGGCGTCTCGATGCCGCGATAGTCGACCGACTCGACCTCATAGCCCTCGCCGCGCGCAACATCGGCCAACGCCGTGATTTTTCTGCCCCACGGCGCTCCTTCCTTGCCATGCGAGAACACCACATAGCGATTCGACATCCTGCGTTCTTCCTCGCCCCCGAATACGCGGCGCATCCGATGGTCCTACATCTTCTCGGAACGCCGCCGCGGATCATACTCCTGCGCCCTTGAGACGTGATTACAACTCGAATAGAGTCACGCGTGCGCCGTCCATTCCGACGTCGCCACCCGTCATCCGGAGGCTGCACCATTCGCACCGACTCGCGCGCCGCGCGCCCGCAGCTTGACTGGTTGACCCAGACGCCCAGTGCCCCTCCGAGCCATGCCCTGCGCCACTATCAGCGCCTGCAACACTCGCTGCTCGGCAACTGGCGCTTTGAGCGCGCGGTGCGCATGCGCAGCCCGCTTCTGTCCGCGCTGCAACCGCGCTTTGACGAGCTGCGCGTCGGCTTGTGTCGAACAAAGCTAGCAGCCCAGCGCCGCATCCGCCTGGCCGACGGCGCCATCGACCCGATGGCGCTGAGCGCGCTGGCGCAACTGGCGGCCACCATGGTGATCGAGGTTAGCGTGCCGCAAACGCTGGTGTGGAGCGCACGCGGCGTCACGATGGAGTTCCTGCGGCGCACCGAGACCGACGCGGTTGCGACCGCGCGCCTGGACAAGATCGATTGGGCCGAGACCGGGCTGGTCGGCGTGCCGGTGTCGATCTGCGATGTTGGCCGCGAAAACATCGTCGCCGCCGGCGAAGTGGCGCGCGCAGTGGTCAGTTTTGCGGTGGCAATGCGTAGCGATTGACGCTCACCGGACGCACGCTGCTGCCGCCGGACTCGTGCGTGACCAGGCAGGTCTGAAAGTCGGCCGCATGCGAGCAGGCGAATCCGAACAGCAGCTGTAACCGGCCGGCCTGCACGTGATCGATATCGTTGAGGCGCTGGTCGCAGATCACGAAGTACTTTTCCGCTGCGCTGCGCCCAACGAACGCGCCGTCCTGGTCCAATCCCTGGAAGAACGCCGTCAGCTGCGAGCGCACGCGCGACCACAGTGCCGGCCCGGGCTTCTCGTAGATTGCCCAGCGGGTACCGCGCTCGACGCTGTTCATGATGAACAACGCCAGCCGCCGCAGCCCCAGCTCACGCGATTCGCTGCGCGCTGCGGCCTCTGTCACCAGTGTGCGCAGCCGCAGTCGCAGCACCGGGGTGGGCCGGATCGAGATCGCCGGGGGCGGCAATGAGTTCACGCCGGCGTGCGTCAGCCGCACCTGGTCCAGGTCGGTGACGATACTGGCGGGACGCAGCAGCGCTCGCAGCGGCTCCGCCGGTTGCGCGCTCGCTCGCCACATCGGCCCATTGGCCTCAAGGCGCGCCAGCAGGCCGGCCGCGGCGCCGGCCGAACCGAAGGTCTCGTGGCGACCGCGCAGGCGATCAAACGCCAGCACCCGCGGGTAGAACATCAGCGCCTGATCGCTGTAGAGCGACCAGTTGCGCAGTCCTTCGATCGCGGTCGCGGCGTCGGCCCAGGCCAGCGGCGGGTCGACCAGCAGCATCGCCTGGCGCTGGCGGCAGATGCGCAGTGCCACCAGCAACGCCGGCAGGCCGGCGTCGGTCTCGCGCGCCAGCGGCGGCACACACAGAAAGTTGAATGGTTCGGCGCTGTGCAGCGCGAACAGGCCGCTGCCGCGCTTAGCATCGCCGATGATGTCATAGCTGGTGAGTGGATCACCGTCGTCACCGTCAGCGCTGGACTGCACGTAGCCGACCGCGGCCGCGGGCGCCGTTCCGCGCGTCAAATCGGGACGCTGGCGCGGCATCAGGCCGCGGGCCCGAACCAGGCGCGAGCCGGTCAGCATACCGGCCACGCTGCGCTCGGCCCCAGGCAAGATCGACACTCGCCGAAAGGTCTCCTGATCCTCGATGAATTCGGACCCGGGAGCGCGGATGCGCTGCACCACCAGGTTGAAACGGTCGGGCTCCCCGGGCCCGATACCGTCATAGTCGACCGAGGCGCGCAGGAACTCGCGCGTCCCCGGCCACAGACCGATCAGTGTCAGCGCCGAGCTGGCCGCCGGCAGCGGCAGCGTTGGCGGACAGCCAGCATTGCATACGCGCACCACGATGGCTTCACGGCCGCCATTCTGAAAATACTGCTCGACCGCGTAGGACAGCATCGAGGGCTGCCATAGACCACCGAACAGGCGCTGATAGTCAGTGAAGCTCGCGATTGCGAGCGGTTGATTGACGGGACCCCGGAGCGTACGGCCGATGAAGGCGGTGACGGCGGTTGCGGCACGTTGAATCGATGCCTGCGCCCGCAACGGTTGTGCGGTATTAGTGGCGATCAGCGGCTCGGCCACGCCCTACCCTCGAAGCCAGAAGCGAATGTAGCACAGCAGCATCGTCGCCGCGCTGCCGCGCGCTACATTACCGGTGCGCGCTCCGGTGATGGTGACTGGGTCGGAACCGCCGCGCCCGGCGGACTTGCCGCAACAGCCGCCGCGGCGCGTCGCTGCGCCTCTTCCTCCGCGGCGCGCGCATCGTCCTGCTTGCGAGTGACCTCGGTCAGCATGATCTTCAACCACTCGCTCAACTGCGCCATGCGAGAGTGACTTCTAAGTGCCCGGTGTGCGCGCCGCCGGCGTCTGCGCGGTGGTCGGTTCACGCTCGAGCAGCAGCTGCTGCGCACTCTTGCCATCGGTGCCAGTGTCGTCGGTACCGTCCCAGTCGGCGCCTGCCGGGATGCGGTCCTCCACGGTCGGAGCTTGCGCCAGCACCGCCTCGACGCTGCTGCCCGAACCTGTCACCGGCACCGGAATGCCGCGCGGGGCATGAGTGATCGCGGCGACGCTTGGCCAGTCGACCTGGGCGCCGGAGGCCTTCAGGGTCTTCTGAATGTGCTGCGCCAACGCACGCGACAGCAGTTTCTTCTGCGCGTGTGCCCAATCGCGCGCATCGTCTTCGAGCACGCTGTAGGCCTGCAGGAACAGCTGTCGGTCGTGCAGGCCGAACAGGAACGGCTGGTTCACTACCTGCACGCGCGTGCCGTTGCTGACCATCGCGTAGATCTTCTCGATGTCCTCGGGGTACAGGCGGATGCAGCCGTGGCTGGAGCGCAGACCGACCCCGTATGGCTTGTTGGTGCCATGGATCAGGAAGCTTTGCCAGCCGAGCGTCAGTTCATATTTGCCCAGGGGATTGTCCGGCCCGGGCACGACCACGGCCGGCAGATCCTCGCCATTGTCATTGAAATGATCTTTGCGCAGCGCGGCCGACGGGCGCCAGATCGGGTCCTTGACGTGACTGATCACGGTGGTCACGCCGCGCGGGGTCGACCAGCCGACCTTGCCGATGCCGATCGGATGGGTATAGACCACCTGCGGCTCGCCCTTCTTGTGCGGCGGATAGTAATAGAGGCGCATCGCCGCGACATTGATCACGATGCCCTCGTGCGGAGCATCCGGAAGCACGAAGCGTGTGGGCACCACGATGCTGCGGCCGGCCCCCGGCAACCAGGGATCGACGCCGGGATTGGCCCGCACGATCTCCTCGTAGCCGACATTGAAGCGCCGGGCGATGTCCGGCAGCGTGTCCTCCTGGGAGGCCAGCGTGACCTGCACCTCGCCGACCACGTCGTCGTCCGGATCGCTCAAGCTGAACTTGTGGGTGTCCACCGGCGCGGCGTACTTCGGCGCCGGCGGTGCAGCCGGGGGCCCTGCCTCGGCGTCGGGCTTGCGGATCGCATGCGAGCCGATCAGAGCGCAGCCGGCCAGCGCGGCCATTGCGACCAGCACGCCCACGACGGAAAGATCGCGGCTCATGCGGTTGATTCTAGAGGAGGATTGGCTGGTTGGGCAGCTCGTTCGATCCGGAGCCACCGGGCGGAAAATGCTCTCCCAGCAACCGGGCTACCCCGGCCACGGCGGCGCTTGAACCTTCAGCGTAGCGCCCAGCGCGGTAACAGCCTTCGACTTCGCGGCACACCGCCTGCCACTCACGCTCCCTGACTTTACTGCTGATTCCGCGGTCGGCCAGGATCTCGACTGCCCGGTCGGCGCGCAGCACGTAAATCAGGACGCCGTTGTTATGGTGAGTGTCCCAGACGCGAAAGTGGGCAAACACCTGGACGGCACGCTGCCGTGGTGTCAGCCCCTGCCACACCGCCCGCTCCGGCAGGGCGGTCTCGACCACGAATCGAATTTCGCCCGAATGCTGTGACTCCGCCGCCGCGATCGCCGCCTCGATTTGCGCCAGCACGGCACCGTTGAACAGGTGGCGCGTACCAAGTGTGGTGGTGCATAGGTGGCGCAGCAGGCGTGCCAGCGTGCTCATCACCAGCTGCCCGAGGCCCCGCCGCCGCCAAAGCCCCCGCCGCCACCGCCGAAGCCGCCGCCGCCGCCGCCGCCAAAGCCACCACCCAGCCCGCCACCGAAGCCACCGATGCCACCGAACGGGCCACCAAAACGCCCACCCGAGCTCCAGCCACCGCCGGAGGCGCCCAGAAACAGCGCCACGAAAAATCCGACCACCGCCGCCCCGATCGCGAAGCTCGCCAGCTGGGTCAGCAGGAACGCCACCACCCCGACGCCACCGGCGCTGAGCGCAGCGCCGGTGGTCTGACCGAAGATCGCGCGCAGAATGCTCGATATGAATAGCAGCCCGAACAGCAGGAACGGCAGATAGTTCAGGTTGTGTTCGGCGCGGCTGCCGTGGCGGTGCTGCCAGGTCTGATCCGGCGGTGGTAACGGCTCGCCGTCGATCAGTCGCATCATCTGGTCGACCCCGGCGCTGATGGCGGCGAAGTACTGACCTTGACGCAGCAGCGGCACGATCGTCTCCTCGATGATGCGATTGGAGGCGGCGTCGGTGAGCACGCCCTCCAGACCGTAACCATTTTCGATGCGCAGCCGATGATCGTCCTTGGCCAGGATCAGCAGGGCACCATCGTCGACCTTCTTGCGCCCGAGCTTCCAGGCATCGGCTACCCGGATCGAGTACTGCTCGATCTCCTCCGGATGCGTGGTCGGCACCAGCAGCACCGCGATCTGCGCGCCCTTGCGAGCCTCGAAGTCGGCCAGCTTCTGCTCCAGCTCAGCCTGCTGACCGGCGGTCAGCGTGCCGGTCAGATCGGTGACGCGCGACTCGAGCTTCGGGATCGGCTGCAGCGACTGCGCGGAGGCCGCAGCGAATGCCGTGCCGAGCAGCAACGCCGCCAGGGCGATCAGCGGGCGCATGGCGCCCGAGCGCTATTGCGCCGGCGCGTGCGCCGGCGCGCTCGCGTCATTGGTGCTGCCGCCGAAGTCCACGGTCGGGGGCTTGGAGATCTCGGCCTCGTCTTGCACCGCGAAGTTCGGCTTGACCGAATACTTGAAGATCATTGCGGTCAGGTTGGTCGGAAACGAGCGCAGCGTCACGTTGTAGCTCTGCACCGCCTGGATGTAGCGATTTCGCGCCACGGTGATGCGATTCTCGGTGCCCTCGAGCTGCGCCTGCAGGTCACGGAAGTTTTGATCCGATTTGAGCTGCGGATAATTCTCGCTGACCGCGATCAAACTCTTGAGCGCCTGGGTCAGCTGGCCCTGGGCCGCCTCGAACTTCTGGAACGCTTGCGGGTCGTTGACCAGCTCCGGGGTCGCCTGGATGGTACCGACCTTGGCGCGCGCCTCGGTGACGCCGATCAGTACCTTCTGCTCCTGCGCGGCGAAGCCCTTGACGGTGTTGACCAGGTTGGGCACCAGATCGGCGCGCCGCTGGTACTGATTGACGACTTCCGACCAGGCCGCCTTGACGGCCTCGTCCTGCTGCTGAATCTGGTTGTAACCGCAACCACTCACCAGCAATGCTGCGGCCAGAATCATCAATCCCTTGAGCGTGCGCATGCGAGTCCTCCCTCCGCGGGTAGTTGTGCCGTTTAGATGGCGCTAAGGCCGGGGGAATTCAATGGCGACGGTGCGCGATCTTCACACGATCGGACGGTCGCGGGGCAAAAAAAACGCCCCGGCGAGTTACGGCCAGGGCGAGTGAAGCGGGCAACCTGCCAATGTCAGTGCAGCCCGCCCAGGGGATACGATTGCAGGGTAGGCCTGTGCCGCGGCACTGGCTGTGAGCTGCTGCTCAGTTTCGGCAACAGTGGACAATACTCATAAGTTTCAGCTGATTAGATCATGACTCGGTATCGGCCACCGCAGCCCTCCGGATCTCGCTACATCACCGTGGCGGGGGCGGCGCGCCTGCGCACCGAGCTGGAACAGCTGTGGCGTGGCGAGCGGCCCCAGGTGACCGCCGCGGTCACCGCGGCCGCGGCGCAGGGCGATCGCTCCGAGAATGCCGAGTACACCTACGGCAAGCGCCGCCTGCGTGAGATCGACCGGCGAGTGCGCTTCCTGCGATCGCGCCTTCAGGGCATGACCATCGTCGATCAGCCGCCCAGCGATCGCCAGCGCGTGTTCTTTGGCGCGCGTGTCACGCTCGACAGCGATGATGGCCGGCAGGTGTGCTATCGCCTCGTCGGGCCGGATGAACTGGACATGGGCCGCGACTACATCAGCATGGACGCACCGCTCGGGCGGCTGCTGCTCGGCCGGCGGCTGGATGACGAAATAGAACTGCCGCTTGCCACCGGTCTACAGCGCTACACCATCGTCGGAGTGGACTACAGCGAGCTTGGCGGCTAGCTCACGCGCACGTTCTTGAACTGCCACGGATCGCTCTGATCGAGGTCCTCCGGGAATAGGCGCTCGCGATCCGTCAGCGGTGTCCAGTCGGTGTACTTCCCGACCACCTTGCCCAGATAGGGCATGCAGATCGCCAGATGGCGCTTGAAGTCCATCTCCTCCGGCTCGGTGATGCCGTTGTTGGGATTCTCCATGGCCCAAACCATGCCTGAGAGCACCGCCACGGTGACCTGCAGGCTGGTGGCGTTGTTGTTCGGCGCCAGCGCGCGCGCCTCATCCACCGATAGCTGTGAGCCGTACCAGTAGGCGTTCTTCTTATGGCCGGCCAGCAGCACCCCGAGTTCGTCGACACCCTTGCTGATGTCGTCCATCAGGATCCGGCGGCGATCCTGGATCTGGAAGTTGCGGCCGCAGAACTCGTGCAACGACACCACCGCCGCGTCGGACGGGTGGTAGGCGTAGTGCACCGTTGGCCGGTAGAGAAGCTGCGTGTCCTTGCGCACGGCGAAGTAATCGGCGATCGAGATCGCCTCATTGTGAGTGATCAGAAAACCGTGATAGGCGCCGTTGAGCGGTGTCCAGCTGCGCACCCGCGTGGCAACCCCCGGCTGCGCCAGGTAGATCGCCGCTCCGCCGCCGAAGTCGTAGCGCTTACCATCGCGCGGGAAATTGCGCTCGTGCGTGCCCCAGCCGAGTTCAGCGGGCTGCGAGCCCTCGGACACGAAGCCATCGACCGACCAGGTATTGACGAACTCGTCCGGCTCCTTGGGTATCGCCGACACCTGGGTGTCGTGCTCGGCGATGTGAATCACCTTGACGCCGACCCGCTGCGCCAGCGCGCCCCAGTCGGCGCGGCTGCCCGGCTCGCTGTCGCCGACATTCAGGTCGGCGGCGATGTTCAGCAGCGCTTGCTTGACCAGATGCGAGACCAGGCCCGGGTTGGCCCCATGGGTCAGCACCGCCGTGGGAGCGCGCGCGTTACCGCTGCGCAGCCCGAGTACCTCCTCGCGCAGCGCATAGTTGGTGCGCCGGGCCAGTGGGATGGTCGGGTCGGTGTAGCCGCCGGGCCAGGGCTCGATGCAAGTATCCAGATACATCGCGCCGCGCTCCCAGCACCAGCGCACCAGCGCGACGCTCGAGACGTCCACCGACACGTTGACCAGAAAATCCCCGCGTCCCACCAGCGGATCGAGAATGCGGCGGAAATTCTCGCGTGTAAGGCGCTGCTTGATGAATTTGACACCGCTCTTGGCCGCTTGCTCGTGACCGGAATCATCGGCGCTGACGATGGTAAGGCGTGCGGCAGGCACGCCGATGTGCCGCAGGATCAGCGGCAACACCCCTTGTCCGATGCTGCCGAAGCCGACTAGTACGATGCGTCCCGGAAAATCGACGTAGACTTTGTGCTCACTCATTATTTTCCTGCCGATGGATTGTGTGCGAAGCGTAGCAATCGCCACGCCCGCTCGCCAGCGTCGCCCGGCAGCAACACAAGGGCTGCCTCAGCGCCAGTGCGGCGGCCAGGTACACTCGTGGCCCGGCAGTCGGGCGACCCGATCGAGCCAGCGGGCGATAGCCGGATAGTTGATCTCCAGCGGCAGGAAGCGCGCGGCCAGCTCGCGCGCCTCCGGCCGTTGCAGCATCCGCAGCAGCAGCCGGATGTCCGGGTAGATCATCATGTCGGCGGCCGAGAAGCTCTCCCCTACCACCCAGTCCGAGTGCGCCAGGCGCATCTCGATCGAGCGCGCCTCGCCGGCCACGCGGTGCATTACCTCGGCTAGGCCATCATCGACCTTGGGCTCCTGGCGCTGGTGCAGTCCGGCCAGGATCTGCTTCAGCGGCGGCTCGGCGTACGCCTGGTATTCGCATATCACGCGCATGATCACGCCGGCTTCCTGCGGCGTACGACCGAAGATCGGTGGGTCGGGATACTTCTGATCGAGGTAATAGAGTATCGCCAGCGACTCGAACACGACGTAGTCGTCGTCCCGCAGGACCGGCAGCAGCCCGCGGAAATTCATCGCCAGCATCTGCGGCGATTTGTGTTCCTGCCGATCGAACTGCAACAGATGGCTGTTGTAACTGAGGCGCTTGAATTCCAGCGCCAGGGCGACGCGCCAGCACGGCGGGCTACCGCTGCCCCAGTAGAATTCGATGGCCATCGGTGCAATTGTAGCGATTGGCGGCGCGTCCGAGTATCGCCTCGGTGACCGCCGACATTTACTTGTCGGCGCATTTTGCTATGGTGCGCGCCTGACGCTTTGACCTACGGCGAGGTTGAATACGGCAGTGGTACAACCGCAGGCGCTGCGCAGCGCACCGAGCACCCAGCCCTGGAGCGTCGAGGACGCACTCGAGCTGTATAACGTGCCGGCCTGGAGCTCGGGCTACTTCTCGATCAATGAGGCCGGCCACGTGGTGGTTCGGCCCGACACCAGTGCGGCTCATGAAATCGACCTGCTTGAGGTGGTGCAGGGATTGCAGGAGCGCGACCTGTCGGCTCCGGTAGTGATCCGTTTCTCCGATATCCTGGCGCACCGCCTGCGGCATCTGCACGCCGCCTTCGCCCAGGCGATCGCCGAGAACGACTACCGTAACCGCTACACCGCGGTCTATCCGATCAAGGTCAACCAGCAGCGCCTGGTGGTCGAGGAAGTGTTCCGCTACGGTGCCGAATTCGGCTTTGGACTCGAGGTCGGCTCCAAGCCCGAACTGCTGGCGGTGATGGCGATGACCGAGGCCGCGCATGAGCGCCCGATCATCTGCAACGGTTTCAAGGACTCGAGCTACATCGAGGCGGTGATCCTCGCGACCAAGCTCGGTCGCACCATCATTCCTGTCATCGAGAACTTCGCCGAGCTGGACCTGGTGCTGCGGCATGCCGACAACTACGGCGTGCGGCCCAAGCTCGGTGTCCGGGTGAAGCTCGCGACCGAAGGCTCGGGGCGCTGGCGTGATTCGGCCGGCGAGAAATCCAAGTTCGGACTGTTCATCACCGAGATCCTGGAGATGGTGGCCACGCTCAAGGGGCGCGGCATGCTCGACTGCCTGAAGCTGGTGCACTGCCATCCGGGCAGCCAGCTGCAGGACATCCGCCGCATCAAGGATGCCATCAATGAGCTGGCGCACGTGTACGCCGAGCTCAAGCTGCTGGGGGCCGGGCTCGAATACATCGACGTCGGCGGCGGCCTCGGCATCGACTACGACGGCAGCGGCACCAACTTTCCCTCGTCGATGAACTACAACATCAACGAGTACGCCAGCGACGTGGTCTATCGCATCGGCAGTGTGTGCAATGCCCGCGATATCCCGCACCCGTTGATCCTGAGCGAGTCGGGACGCGCGATCGCCGCGCACCACAGCGTGCTGATCTTCAATGTGCTGGGCCACTCGGTGCTGGACCGCTTTCGGGTCGACGGCAAGTGCCTGGAGGATGTCGGCGGCGAACGCGCGCTGCCCGGTCCGGTGCGCGACTTGCTGGATGCCTATCGCAACATCGACGAGCGACGGCTGGTGGAGTGCTATCACGACACGCTCACCGCGCGCGATCAGGCGCTGCAGATGTTCAACCTGGGGCTGCTGACGTTGGAATTCCGCGGCCTGGCCGAGCGGCTCTACTGGGCCAGCTGCGCGCGCATCCGCGACGTGTGCCGCCGCCTCGGGCGCGTGCCCGAGGAGCTCGACGATCTGGAGAACGTGCTGTCGGATACCTATTTCTGCAACTTTTCGATCTTTCAGTCGCTGCCTGACAGCTGGGCGATCGACCAGCTGTTCCCGATCATGCCGATCCACCGCCTGAACGAGCGGCCGGCGCGCAAGGCGGTGCTGGCCGACATTACCTGCGATTCCGACGGCAAGGTCGACCGATTCGTCGGCCCGCGCGACGTCAAGCACACGCTCGAGCTGCACGAGCCGGTGGCCGGCGAGGACTATTACCTGGGCACGTTTCTGGTCGGCGCCTACCAGGAGACCCTGGGCGACCTGCACAACCTGTTCGGCGACACCAACGTGGTGCACATCCGGTTGCACGATGAGGGCGGCTGGTCGATCGAGGAGATCGTCAAGGGTGACACGGCCAATCGGGTGCTCGAGTACATGGAGTACGACGTCGCCGAGCTGACCCCGGCACTGACGCGCGATTGCGAGCGTGCGGTGCGCGAGGGCCGGCTGACGGTGTCCGAGAGCCAGGCGCTCAAGCGCTTCTACGAGAACGAACTTAACGGCTACGCGTACCTGGAGCCCTGACAGGGCCTTCAGGCAGCCAGCTCGACCCGGTCACGACCGCCAATCTTGGCCCGATACAGCGCCGCATCGGCCCGCGCCAGCAGGCTCTCGGCGGTATCGCCGTCGGCGTACTGCGCCACCCCAAAGCTGCAGGTCAGGGTTCCGACCTTGGCAAAGGTGATCTCCTGGATGGCGGTGCGCAGCCGGTCGGCGGCCTGCGAGGCCATCTGGCCATCGGATCCGGGCGACAGGATCGCGAACTCCTCCCCTCCCCAACGCGCCAGCAGATCGGACGGCCGGATCCGCTGCAGCATGAATTGCGACAGTCGCACCAGCACCGCGTCGCCGACCTGATGGCCGTAGCTGTCGTTGATCCCCTTGAAGCGATCCACGTCGAACAGCATCAGGCTCAGCGGCGTCTTCTGACACTTGGAGCGCGCCATCTCGCTGCCCAGCGTCTCGTTGAACTTGAGCCGGTTGTACAGCCCGGTCAGGGTATCGGTGGTCGCCTGCAGCCGCAGATGCTGTGCCACGTCGCGCAGGTTCAGCCGGCTCTCCAGCTCGATATGGTCGCGAATCAGGCGCTCGCGGCCGTAGAAGTAGATCATCACCATGATCGATACCAGCAGGCTGATGATGATGCCGAGGAAGCGGCTGGCGTAGACGCGAGAATCGGGCATCACCAGCACCAGCGACCAGCGGCTCTGATCGGCAAACTCCCGGCGCACGTAATGGCGCTGGTCCTGCAGCGTGATCCAGGTGCCATCCAGGATCTCCTGGTCCATCAGCGGTCGATCGGCGCTCGCCCGTGCCGCCACCGTCGGCCACAACGCCCTGTGCTCATACTCGCTGCGGTTGGTCGCCAGCACGACGCCATCGCCATCGACGAGGAAGTACCAGCGGTTGAATCCGCCGAGCTCCTCGGCGAAGCTTTGCAGCGAGCGCACCAGCACCACCGCGCCGACGACCACTCCGTCGGAGTCTCTGACGGGGCTGCTTGCCAAATATTCCGGCTTGTCGGTCGCGAGATCCACGGCGTAACCCTGATGCTCGTCGCGCAGATTGAACTGCGGCAGGCTGCGATGGCCACCGGCGGCGTCGCCGGAGGACGCCACGACCGCGCCGGACTTGTTGAGCACGAAAGCGGAAGTCGCGCCCGAGGCCGCCGCTTCCAGATCGAATGCCGACTGCGCGCGCTCGTTGTCGTGCTCCGCCGCACCGCTGAGCAGCGGCTGAACCGGCGGCAGCTGCGCGATGGCGCGGGCCTTGGCGCCGAGCATCGTGGTCTCGCGATCCAGCAGGCGCGCGAGCAGGCCGATGTCACCGTCCGACCCCTCCGCTACGTGGCGCTGATACACCGCTCCCAGAAACTGGGTCAGCGTCCAGCCCATACCGATGATCAGGGCGGTGGTCACCAGCGTCCAAACCAGGATGTTGTGCTGCGAGCGCGTATAGGCCGCGGAGTTGACGTCCTCGGCAACCATGCGCTTCCAGATCACCCACAGCACGCCGGTGATCCAGCAGGCCAAAAGGCCACGAAGTAGCTGGATCGGCATGCCGGTGAAATGCGCAAACGAGCCATGGTTGATCGCGTTGGCGGGAAAGAAGTGCGCCGGTGGGACGACCATGCCGGCAGCCACGGCGTAGACGCCGAACCCGGCGGCCGCCAGTATCCACAGTCGACCGAGCTCAGACCGCGCTTCGCGTGCGCGCCTCGCACAAAGCCAGGCGGTGGCTGCGGCACTGGTCAATCCGAGTGTGTAGCGCGCCACCGCATTCGCGCTGGCAAGATCGGCCACGCTACCGACGACGATGATCAGCAGCGCCGCGCCGGTATAGAGCGGCCAGGCCGGCGGAAGCCGCAATTGAAATCCCTGCGCCTCGCGCCGGGCGAACTCCAGCAGCAGTGCAAATGAGATCGCCATCAGCGCGGTGCGCACCACCGCGAACGATGGCGCGTCGCCCACCAGCAGTGCGATCAGATCGAGCCACTCGGAGATGCCATGGACAACTGCGAATGCGCCGAGCCAGTTGAGTGCGCGCGGCCGACCCGGCACTCCCAGCATGGCGAAACAGATTCCACCAAGCAGAATGAACGCCAGGCCGTACAGAAAAAAGATGTAGTCGAGCTGGGCGTTGAGAAAGACAGCCATGTTGCACTGCGCCCCGGCGAGGGGATTGCAACTGACTATAACGACGGGATTACGCGAGCGTCTGTGGTCTGGCGCACATCACCACATGTCCTTCATGCGCGCCGACACGTCCAGTGCCGAGTTGTTCGAATCCCCGAGCGCGGCCGCTTCACTGAGCTGCGCGCCCTGAAATGCAATCTGCGTCATCGTTCTCAGAACTTTTTCCGTGACGAAGCGGCTGCGACCGCCGTAAACATGAGCATCGCCGCTCTTGGGCTGCTGAGTCAGTAAAAATTTCAAAGGCACGCACAGTTGCAGCTCATTGCGCGCGCGCGTCATCGCGACATAGAGCAAACGGCGCTCTTCGTCGATCAGTTCATTGCGCCCGGTGGCAAATTCCGAGGGAAAGCTGCCATCGACCACGTTGAGTAGGTACACCGTGTCCCACTCCATGCCCTTGGCCGAATGCACCGTCGACAGCACCAGGTAGTCTTCATCGAGCGTCGGCTGGCCGGACAGATCGCTGGTGGCGTGCGGCGGATCCAGAGTCAGTTCGGTGATGAAGCGCTCGCGCGACGGATACTGCGTGGAGAGTTGCTCCAGCTGATCAAGATCGCCCACGCGCGTGTGCACGTGCTCGAAGATGCGCTCCATGTGCGGCTGATACCACTCGCGCGCCAGCCGCACCTGACCCGGCCAGGGCCGCTGCGGTTCGGTCAGCGTCTGCAGCAGCAGCTGTAGCTTGCCGAAGGCCGGCGCCATCGCCTGCGCCGGCGTGTAGCCCTTGAGCGCGCTGACCGCACCGTTGTGTCCCTGCAGCAGCTCGACGCACGTGTTGGCGTTGACCGGTCCCATGCCGGGTAGAAGTTGCAGCACCCGGAACGCGGCCATGGAATTGCGCAGGTTATCGGCCCAGCGCAGCACCGCGAGCATGTCCTTGATGTGCGCGGCCTCGAGGAACTTCAGGCCGCCGTATTTCATGAACGGAATGCGCCGCCGGATCAGCTCCACTTCGAGCACGTCGCTGGCGCTGGAATTGCGGAACAGCACCGCTTGGCGCCGGAGCGGAACGCCCGCCTCGCGCCGCTTTAGGATCTGGCCGCAGACATATTCGGCCTGCCCGGCCAGATCGTCGACCGTGACATACAGCGGCGAGGCGCCGGCGCCGCGCGTGGATAGCAGATGCTTGCGGTGCTGGCGCGGCGCATCGGCCATCAGCGCGTTGGACGCATCCAGCAGCCCCTGGGTCGAGCGATAGTTCTGCGCCAGCGTCACCACCTCGGCCTTGGGTCTGAAGTGGTCGGGGAAACTCAGGATGTTCTCGACCGCGGCGGCGCGGAACGAATAGATCGCCTGTGCATCGTCGCCCACCACGGTCAAGCCCGAACCGTCCGGCTTGAGCGCATACAGGATCTCGGCCTGCAGGCGGTTGGTATCCTGATACTCGTCCACCAGCACCTGATCGAAGTTGGCACCGACATGCTGCGCCAAGCGCGGCTCGCCCATCATCACGTGCCAGTAGAGCAGCAGATCGTCGTAGTCGAGCAAGGCGTAGCGCTGCTTGCGCTCGACGTAGGCGCGAAACAGCTTGCCCAGATCCGCTTCCCAGTCCCGGCACCATGGAAACTGCTGGTCGAGGGTGTCGTGCAGGCTCTTCTGGGTGTTGACGCGCCACGAGTAGATCGCCAGGCACGCATCCTTGCGCGGAAAGCGTTGTTCCTTAGTGGCAAAGCCCAGCTGCGTGCGCAGCTCATCGAGCAGGTCGGCGGAATCGCCGCGGTCCACGACCGTAAAGCTGGGTTCGAGCTTCAGCTGTTGCGCGTAATGACGCAGCAGACGGTTGCCGATCGCATGGAAGGTCCCGGCCCAGACCAGCCGCTGCAGCATCGCCTGCGCCTTGTTGCCGAGGGTATCCGCCAGCGTGGTGCGCACGATTTCGTGCGCACGCCGGCGCATCTCCATCGCCGCGCGGCGCGTGAATGTCAGCAGCAGCATGCGCGCCGGATCGACGCCATTGATGATCAGCTGCGCCACGCGGTGCGCGATCGTGCTGGTTTTGCCGGTACCGGCCCCGGCGATCACCAGCAGTGGACCGGAGCGCCAACCCTGGTCGCCGACGCGCTCGCCGAAGGTGGCGGCGCGCTTCTGCGCGGAGTTCAGGACATCGAGGGGTGCAGCGACAGCCATCGGCGCAAAATATAATGCAGCTGCGGCCGGCTCGCGCGTCAAACTACTCGGGCGCTAGCCAGCGCTCGAGGCCGGTGCGACGCTGATCAGCGGCAGTTTGCCCGGCAAAGCGTTAGTCTCCCGCGCATGAGTGTAGAGAAACTGCGTACCGTGTTCCGCGGCCGAGTGATGACCGTCAACATCGAGACCGTGCGCCTGCCCAACGGCCATGTCACCGATCTGGAAATTATCCACCATCCGGGGGGCGCCGCGGTCGTGGCGGTGGATGGCTCGCGGCAGGTGTGCCTGATCCGGCAGTACCGGCACGCGGTCGGCGGCTGGGTGTGGGAGCTGCCCGCCGGCAAGCTCGAGCCCAACGAACCGCCCCAGGCGACAGCGCGCCGGGAGCTGTCCGAGGAAGCCGGAACGAGCGCACAGAGTTGGCAGTCGCTGGGGGTTTATGTCAGTTCTCCGGGGGTATTTACCGAATCCGTGCACCTGTACCTCGCCCTCGGGCTGGATTCCGTCAAAATGGCCCACGAGGCGGGCGAGCTGATCGAGGTCCATTGGACCCCGCTGGAAGCGGCCTGTGCTCGCGCGCTGAAGGGAGATATCAATGACGGCAAGACCGCCCTGGGTCTGCTGCGCGCCCGGTCGCTATTGGGGCAGCAGCCGATACCCCCTTTAGCCAGGGCAGGCGATCGCCCCGGTGAACTGCAGCTGTGAGCAAACGCAACTCCGAACCCAAACCTGGTCCGGCCCCCGAGGAGGGGAAACCGGATCCGAATCTTGCGCTCGAGGACACGATCGCGCAGCGCTTGCGCGGCGTCACGCCCACTCGTCGTACTGGGGTCGCCGGCTACAACCCGTATGAGGCCGTGCCGTCCGAGGAGCGCCCCGACGAGGCGGACAAGGAAAAGCCCACCGACCTGCGCAAGCTGTCCGAGTGGATACGGCTGCAGCGCGAAATTGCCGAGCTCAATCCGGGAGCCGAGCCCAAGAAACCGCCGCGCCGCTGAGCCCACGCGCCGCTGTTTTCGGTGCTGCCGCTCTAGCCGGACCTCTGGATGTACGTCATCTTGCGCTCGCGGCTCAATCGATAAAATCGCCGCAGCTCGGTCAGGGTCTCACGGCGCGAGCGCGCCGCTTGCGCCGACATCAGTGGCTGCAGCCGCCGGCAGAAGCGCGCCGCGTATTGATTGGCCGCGCGATACAGGTCGCGCCGCTCACCCGCCAGCTGCGAATCCACCTGACAGCGTTCGAACAGCAAGCGATGCAGCTCGGACGGGTAGCGGCCCGGATCCTGCGCGCGCAGCAGCCACCAGCTGCTGACGTATTTGTCGATCTCGGCCTGCAGCTCCAGTTCCAGAACCGACACGCTGCGATCGTGCCCGGCGTGGTAGGCCAGGCAGGTGAAGTGGCTGACGCCCTCGAGCGCGGTCCAGTAGTCGGCCAGATTGCCGGCGTGCAGTGCCTGCATCGGGTTGGAGCGTGCCAGGCGCTCGAGCAGTGCCGCGTCCAGGAACAATCCCACGGCGGCCGCATCCCCCTGCTGCTGCACCAGTACCTGCTCATCGGTGTCCGATCCGCGCAGCGTCGGCGGCAGGCGTTCGCGCTCGGTGAACAGGAAATCGTAGACCTGATACTGCAGTGGCAGATCGTATATGCCCGCCAGTAGTTGCTGCAGTTGCTGAAGCAGCATGCTCGTGTGCCGTCAGTTCTGCAGCGTCGCAACCGGCGTGGCTTCGATCCCCAGCGCTCGCAGCAGCGCGCGCGAGCGCCGACTGCCGGTCTTGAGCCATATCTCATACAGCCGCAGCACATCGGCCTGGCTGTAGTGGCGCGAGCCATCGCTGATCTCGCCCAGGGCATCCACCAGCGGCAGGAATTTCGCCGCCAGTTCGCCGAACACGCGGCTCAGGACCTGCCGGCGGCCGCGCGCCAGACCGCTCGCCAACGTCTCATAGGCGCGCCCGCCCATCGCGATGTGGTAGTCGATATCGATCAGCTTGCGCGCGAAGCTGTGGGCGAAGAATCCGGCGATGAACAGCGACACGTCGCCGAGGCGCTGCAGGCCCAGCTCGCGCTGCTGGGCGCTCGGCGCCTCGAGCGCATCGGTCAGCATCCGCACCAGCGGTGGCAGGCGGAGGCCGTCGGGAGTGCATTGATACAGCTGCTCGGAGCGCGAGAACAGCGTCAGCAGATTGACCACGTAGTGCTCGGTCTGATCGTCCACCGCCACCTGCTGGTGCGCCAATGCGCCCTGAAGTGCGTCGTGGAAGTACTCGCGCAGACTCGATACTGCCAGCACGCCAACGTTGGATTCAGATTGGTGCATATCTTCGGCCCACGCTTCGAGTTGACCATGGATGCCGCTTGCTCTTAGATAACCGGATCACGAAAATCACGTTGCAAGTTCCCTGCCTGCCTGGCAGCCGCCGCGTGAGACTGCTAATAGGCGTCAAACCATGTCGGACTTCACACTCGTCATCGGTAACAAGAACTACTCGTCCTGGTCGCTGCGGCCGTGGCTGTTGCTGCGGCACCTACAGCTACCGTTCGCGGAGCTACAGATTCCGCTGACACAACCCGATACGCGCGCGCGCCTGCTCGAACAAAGCCCAGCCGGACGCGTACCGGTTCTCAAGCACGGTGCGCTGACGATCTGGGAGTCGCTGGCGATCATGGAGTACCTGTGTGAAATCGCCGACGCCGGCTTGCCGCGCGATCGCACGGCACGCGCGCACGCGCGTGCGGTCAGCGCCGAGATGCACGCCGGCTTCGGTGCGCTGCGCGCGCAGTGGCCGTTCAATGCCCGCGCGACCGGCCGACGCACGCCGATGACGCCGGAATTACGCGCCGAAATCGAGCGCGTGCAGGCACTGTGGGCCGATTGCCGGACACGCTTTGGTGATTCGGGTCCGTGGCTGTTCGGTGATTACTCGCTCGCCGATGCGATGTTCGCGCCGGTGGTATTGCGTTTTCGCAGCTACGGCGCCACGTTGTCGCCGCAGGCACAGGCCTATGTGGCCACGACACTGCAGGATGCGCCGCTGCTAAGCTGGCTGGCCGCCGCGACCGCCGAGCGCTGGCGTATCGACTACTGCGAGATCGGGGAAGTGCGCTAGTCAGGCGCGCTAGTTAGCCGCGCCGCCGCCACGCAGTCCGATGCGCAGATTCTTGGTGGCGACGAATACCTCACGTAGGAACAGTAGGAGTCCGCCTATAAAGCTGAGCATCGCGAAGATGAACAGCGTCGCTATCACCAGGCCAAGGTGCACGCCCACCAGCGTTCCGAGAAACAGCGCCACCACGACCATCGACACCAACAGCGCGCAAATTGTACAAAGTGCTATGGCGCGACCGAGCAGCCGCGCGCGCCGCTCGAGCGTGCGCAGATTGCCGCCGAGCTCGGGCAGATCATGGGCCTGGGCGGCACTCTCCTTCTGTTCCAGGGCGCGCGCGCGGTCCACCACGCGCGCCAAGCGGCTGGTCAGCAGCGTGAGCGTGACGCCGACGCCGGACAGCAGGAACACCGGGGCGACCGCGGTGCGCACCACGTCGGCGATGTCGGAGATCTGCCAACCGAGTTCCGCCACGCGCGCCCCTGCTAGTCCTTGTGGGACTCGGCGGCCCGGCGCTCGAAGCGATAGCTCGAGGTGGCGCCCTCGTCGTCGCCGCCGATCTGCTGGCCCAGGATCAGCTGCGATCCCTGCAGCTCGGCGCTCTGCTCGATCAAGGTGCCTTCCGCGGCCGAGGAGGCCTTGCACTGATCCGGCTTGGTGGCGCCGTTGAAGCCGCTGTCGGTCTTGCTCCAGATCAACTCGCAGCCCGACAACACCGTCAGATCCTCCGGCAGTACCGATTGCATTACGTACGGATCGTCGCCGGCGTGTACCCAGCGCCGGGCGTCCTTGAATACGTACACGGTCTGCACCAGGCTGTTTTTCTTGTCGACCTCGAAGGTCCAGATATGCTGCCCCAGCACGCGCCGGGGGTCGTCGGCCGCGGTCTCGCGTTCGAACAGCACCACGTGTCCGACGGCGAGCGCATTCACCGGCTGGATCTGCAGAGCTACCGCGGCATGCTGCCCGGACGCATCGTGGTTGGCTTGCGCGCGGTTGTCGTACTTGCCGGGCAATTTCATCACCAATACGTCGAACTCGGCCTGGTGCTTTTTGGCCTCGCCGCTGCATCCGGCCGTCGCCAGCAGCACGATCGGCATCATCCGCGCCACAGCGCTACGCATTGAACTCACGCCATTCCACCCGGTAGTTGCGGCCCAGCGTCATGATGCGCTCGAGCAGACCGTCATATTCTATGCCGGCGGCGCGTGCCGATTCGGCGAAATCCTCCTCGCGCGCAAGGTTGGGATTCGGGTTGGCCTCTAGCATGAACACGCTGCCGTCCTGCTTGACTCGAAAGTCGATGCGGGCACATCCAGACAGATGCAGCGCGCGGTAGATCCGGCGCGACAGCCGATCGAGCTGATGCAGCACCGTCGGCGGCAGATCGTCGGCCGCGCGCGTGGTGATCTCGTAGCGTTTCTGATAAGCGCGGTCCCACTTGACCTTGCGGGTGGCGATGGCCAGCTGCGGCAGCGAACCAAACTGCATCTCCCACACCGGCATGCGTGTCAGGCGTTCGTTGCCGAGCATGCCGACGTACAGCTCGCGGCCCTCGATGTACTCCTCGACCAGGGCGTCCGAACCGATCTGATCGTGCATGAACTGCACGCGCTCGCGCAGCTTGGCGATATCGTCAACCACCGACGCCTGGGCGATGCCGAGCGATGCGTCCTCGGTGGCCGACTTGACGAACAGCGGCGGCCGCAGGCGACGCGGCACCGTGACGCGCTGGCCGCGCCGGAACACCGCGAACTGCGGAGTCGGTATGCGGTGGAACGCCAGCAGCTGCTTGCACAGGACCTTGTCGCGCGACAGCAGCAGACCGCGCGGATTGCAACCGGTGTATGGCGAGCGCATCAGTTCCAGAAACGCCACGACGTGCTGGTCGTAGGTGACGATGCCATTGAATTCTTCCAGCAGGTTGAACACCAGCTCGGGTTTGCTCTCGAGCAGAGCCGAGCGCAACTCGGTTAGCGAGTCCAGCACGCCGAGCGTGTGGACCTCGTGGCCGGCGGCGCGCAACGCCGTGATGACGTCGTACTCGGTGCGCCATTCGTCGATTTCCTTCTCCGAGAAACCATCCAGACTCGCGGGCGGCACCAGGCTGGAATGCACCACTACCAGGGTGCGCAGTCTCTTCATGCGCGCAGGCGCAGTCCCTGGCTGCGCATATACAGCCGCACCATTCGGCGCAGCATGGTGCGCGCCGCGCTCAAGGCGGCGCGCTGCGGGCCGCGCACGTAGAGCCGCAGTCGCTCGCCGCGCTCGATCGCGGTACGCAGCACCTGATGGGCCGCATAGCGATCTACGCCGGTGGCGCGCATCAGGTGAGCCAGCAGCTGCGGCTTGTGGGCCCGCAGCAGCGCCGCCGCGGTCACGGCGCGGCGGGCCGGCTGCGCGGTGAACACCCGCTGCAGCAGACGGTCGGCCAGCATGCCGCGCCGGGTGCGGGCGCGCGCCAGCTTGCTACGATAGTACTGCGCCAGCGTGCGCTGATCATGAGTCAGCGGCTCGATGCGCGCGCGGCAACGCACCGGCGGGCGGTGGGCGCCGAATTCCCCGGCCACCTGCTGTACGAAGCGCAGCTTGCGCAGTGCCGGCCAGGAAGCGTAGCGACGCTGCCAACCGGAGCGCGGCGCCAGCCAGACCGCGAAGGTCTCGGCGAAATCCTCGGTCGGATGGCTCTGGGCATACCAGTCACCCAGATGCTGCACGTGGTGGCGACTGGCCGGCCGCGCGCGGTAGCCTGGCCGGTAGGGCTCGGAAGCCGGGCCGAAAAGTAAGCGCCAGTGGGCGCGCCGGCGCAACCGGTAGGCCGAATCGATGGCGTGGCCGGTCTCGTGCCGCAGGATTCGCATCAGCCAGTTGACGTTGCTGCCCTCGGCCTCGCGCGTCATTTTGCGCTCCAGCCGCAGCAGTCGCGGATGGGCCAGATAGAACGGCACCGCGAATCCAGGCACGCCATCGGGCGAGAACCACTCCTCCGACAGCCAGACATGCGGTCGAAAGCGAATGCCGCGACCATCGAGTTCCTGGTACAGCCGCCGCACGTACCGCTGCAGCGGCGAACGGCGCAGGTCCAGCCGCAGATCGCAGATTCGCAGCTGCAGCAGCTTCGAATCCGGCAGCCGCGTCCAGCCAAGGCGGCGGGAGCGGGCCGCCAGCGCACGGCGCGCGGCAATGCTGGAAGTGGCAGGCATGGCTGCCGACTCTAACCAATCGGCAGCGTGCTGTCCGCCGGTTCGGCGAGGGCGACCGGACCTTCCTGGAGTACGCGCAGGCCGGCGAAGTCGAACTGGCTCGGATCGGCCAGGGTGGCCGGCTCAACCTGCTGCAGGGCCGAAAAGATCGACTGCACCCGCCCGGGGTGTTCGCGCTCCCAGCCGGCCAGCATCTGCTTGATTGCATTGCGCTGCAGGTTCGGCTGCGAACCGCACAGGCGGCAGGGAATCAGCGGAAAGCGCATGCCGCGTGCGTAGCGCGCGATATCCCGCTCGGCGATGTAGGCCAACGGGCGGATGACGATATGACGCCCGTCCTGGGAGCGCAGCTTGGGCGCCATGGCCTTGAGCCGGCCGGCGTTAAACAGGTTCAGAAACAGCGTTTCGATGATGTCGTCGCGGTGATGGCCCAGTGCGATCTTGGTGACGGCGTTGTCGGCCGCGTAGCGATACAGCGCCCCACGCCGCAGCCGTGAGCACAGCGAGCACATGGTGCGACCCTCGGGGATCAGGCGCTTGACCACTCGATAGGTATCCTGCTCGATCACATGCAACGGCACGCCGAGCGAGCGCAGGTACTCGGGCAGCACCCGGGCCGGGTAGCCCGGCTGTTTCTGATCGAGCGTCACCGCAATCAGCTCGAAGGGTACCGGCGCACTGCGCTGCAGGGAGCGCAGCAGATCCAGCATCGTGTACGAGTCCTTGCCGCCTGACAGGCACACCATCACGCGATCGCCGCGCTCGATCATGCGATAGTTCTCGATCGCCTTGCCGGCCAAGCCACGCAGCCGTGCGCCCAGCCGCCGCAGCGTGGCGGAGGACACGCCAGCCGACGCGGCCGCATTGCTCACGAGGCACCTTCCAGGTATTTGCCCTCCAGATAGCGTAGCAGCGCGGCTGCCGACAGCGGCTGACCGGTGGCGTTCTTGATCAGATCCTTGACCGTCACCTTGGCGCCCAGTCCGTGTACGTGATCGCGTAGCCAGCCGAACAGGCCGGCGAATTCCCCGCGCGCGATCTGCTCCTCGACGCCGGGAACATGCGTGCGCAGGCTCTCCCACAATTGCGCGGCGATCACGGCGCCCAGTGCATACGAGGGAAAGTAGCCGAACGAGCCCAGCGCCCAGTGGATGTCCTGCAGGCAGCCGTCCGCCGGGCCGGTCGGACGCACCTCCAGGCGCTGCTCCATGCCGGCGTTCCAGGCGTCCGGAAGTGCGCGCACCGCCAGCTCGCCCGACAACAGTTTCTTCTCCAGTTCGTAGCGCAGCAGGATGTGCAGCGGATAGGTGACCTCGTCGGCGTCGACGCGAATCAAGCTGCGCTTGACCTGATTGAGCCGGCGGTACAGATTCTCCGGCTCCCACTCCGGACCGCTGACCGCGAAGTGCTTCTCCAGCAGCGGCCGCAGGTACTGCACGAACGCCCGGCTGCGGCCCACGACCATCTCCAGCAGCAGCGACTGGCTTTCCTCCAGCGCCATGCCGCGGTCGCGGCCGACCGGCTGGTCACGCCAGGCCTGCGGCAGCCCCAGGTCGTACATCGCGTGGCCGGTCTCGTGCATCGCGCCCAGTAAACCTGAGAACAGATCGGTGCTGTCAAAGCGGGTGGTGACACGAATATCGCCCGGCACCCCCTCGGTGAACGGATGCTCGCTCTCGTCGATGCGGCCGCGATCAAACGGGAAGCCGATCGCGCGCATCACCTCGAGCACCAGGGCGCGCTGCTTGCCCGGTGCAAATTTGCC
>DASXYW010000050.1:0-51714 GCA_036502265.1 Steroidobacteraceae bacterium
CCATCGCCCAGGGCGCCCCGGGCGCCGCGCGCCCGAACTGGGCGATTCGCAGGTTCATCCGGCCGTACACGCGGCCCCGCCGCGCCCCGCACTGCCGCCGCTCGATCCGGTCATTACCGCCGCCGACATCCAGGGCGCGGACGATGAAGCCGAGCCGGCGGAGGTCGAATTGCTCGAACCGATCGGTGCGCTCGGTCCGATGTCGGCACTCGATTCAGGCCACGCCGACCTGCCGCTTGAGATGCGCGCCGAGCGAAGGCTCAGTGATGAGCCAGGCAGCTCGTCGCGGCCGCCGGTGGTGGAGTGGCCGCCGGAATCCGAGCGCCGCATCCTGGCGCTGCGTATTACCGCGGTGAGTCACGAGCGGATGTCGGGGCGGGTGGTGCGCCAGGCGCTGGGTGCCTGCGGCTTCGAGCATGGGCGCTTTGGGATTTTTCACCAGCCCGGCGCCGATGGGCGCGCGCTGCTGAGCGCCGCGAATCTCAGCAAGCCCGGAATCTTCGATCCGCTCAACATGGACTTTCAGCGCTTCACCGGGCTGAGCCTGTTCACGGTGCTGCCCGGCCCGCTGCCGCCGGCCGCCGCGCTCGATCATCTGCTCGATACCGCCCAGGATCTGGCCGAGCGGCTGCGTGCGCGCCTGCAGGATGAGCAGGGCGCGGCCCTGGCTGCACCGCAGCTCGAAGCCCTGCGGCGCACGGTGCAGGACCTGACCGACGCCGGGGCACGCGCGGAGCCGGCTGCGTGAATCCAGCGCCGCACCGGCGTGCGGCCGAGCTGCGCGAGCTGATCCGGCAACACGACCACCGCTACTACGTTCTGGACGATCCATCGGTATCGGACGCCGACTACGATCGCCTGATGCTCGAGCTGCGAGCGCTCGAAGCGCAGCATCCGGAACTGATCACGCCCGAGTCCCCTACGCAGCGAGTCAGCGGCCAGGTCGCCGCCGGTTTCGCCGAAGTGCAGCACCAGGTGCCGATGCTGTCGCTCGACAACGCCTTCAGCGACGATGACATCGTCGCGTTCGACCGGCGTGTGCGCGAGCGCCTGGGACGTGAGGACGAGGTCGAGTACTGTGCCGAACCCAAGCTCGACGGGCTGGCAGTGTCGCTGACCTACCGCAACGCTCAGCTCTTGGTGGCCGCCACACGCGGCGATGGCAGCACCGGCGAGGACATCACCGCCAACATCCGCACGCTGCGCAGCGTGCCGCTGACGTTGCGGGGGTCGGTGCCGGTGCAACTCGAGATTCGCGGCGAGGTATTCATGCCGCTGGCAGGTTTCGAGCGCATGAACGAGGCCGCCACCAAGGCCGGCGACAAGCTGTTCGCGAATCCGCGCAACGCCGCCGCCGGCAGTCTGCGCCAGCTGGACGCGAACATCACCGCGTCGCGACCGCTGGAAGCCTATTTTTATGCAATCGGTTCCTGGCAAGGCGAGCCGGCGGCTCCGGCCAGCCAGCTGGCACTGCTGCAGCAGTTCTCGCGATGGGGCCTGCGCACCAACCCGGAAGCACGCGCGGTGTTCGGTGCATCCGGTTGCTTGAGCTACTTCCATGCCATCGGCCAACGGCGCGCCAAGCTGCACTACCAGATCGACGGCGTGGTCTACAAGGTCAACGCGCGCACCGACCAGCAGTCGCTGGGCTACGTGTCGCGCGCTCCGCGCTGGGCGATCGCGCATAAATTCCCGGCCGAGGAGGGCCTCACGGTGGTGCGCGATGTGATCTTCAATGTCGGCCGCACCGGCGTGCTGACGCCGCTGGCACGGCTCGAGCCGCTGCAGCTGGCGGGCGTCACGCTCAGCAACGCGACGCTTCACAACATGGACGAGATCGCGCGCAAGGATATTCATATTGGCGACACCGTGGTGGTGCGACGCGCCGGCGACGTGATTCCCGAGGTGGTGCGGGTGCTGCCGGAGCGGCGTCCCAGGGATGCACGCTCGCCGCAGCTGCCCGAGCTCTGCCCGATCTGTCATTCCAAGGTGGTGCGCGTCGAGGGCGAGGCCGCGGCGCGCTGCAGCGGCGCATTCACCTGCCCGGCGCAGCGCAAGGAGGCGCTGCGGCATTTCGCCGGTCGGCGCGCACTCGACATCGAGGGTCTGGGCGACAAGCTGATCGATCAGCTGGTGGACAAGCAGCTGCTACAGGGCCCGAGCGACATCTATGCGCTGACCGCGGCACAGTTGGCGCAGCTGGAGCGAATGGGCGAGAAATCCGCCGCTAACCTTGCCACCTCGATCGAGCGCAGCAAAGCCACCACGCTGCCGCGGCTGCTAAACGGGCTGGGCATTCCGGGGGTCGGAGAGAGCACTGCCAAGTCGCTGGCCGATCACTTCGGCTCGCTTGCCTCGCTCGAGCAGGCTTCGGTCGAGCAGATTCTCGAGGTCGCCGATGTCGGTCCGGTGATCGCAGCCGACACGCAGGCGTTTTTCGCCGACGCCCGGCATCGCACCGAACTTGCGCGCCTGCGTGGCTTCGGTTTGCACTGGTCCGAGGGTCCACCGGCCGCCGCCGCCGCCGCCGCGACCGATAAGGCCGCGTTGCCGCTGAATGGCGTAACCGTGGTGCTCACCGGCACGCTGCCGAGCTTGAGCCGCGAGCAGGCCGCCGAACGCCTCAGCGCGCTGGGCGCCAAGATCAGCGGCTCGGTGTCGAAAAAAACCACCTACGTCATCGCCGGCGCCGACCCGGGCGGAAAGCTCGCGCGCGCCCAGAGCCTGGGCGTGCCGGTACTGGATGAGGACGGGCTGCAGAGGCTGCTGCAGCGTCGCTGACGTTGGCGGACGCGCTTCAGAGGTTCTTTTCGACCTTGGCGGTCTTCAGCAGCTCATCCTGGTGGGCGCGAAACTTCTTGGTCTGCACGATCTGCGACACGCGGTCCTTGACTTGATCGTACGGCGGCACCGGCGTGTCGCGCGTATCAAGCAGCTGGATCACGTGCCAGCCGTACTGCGACTGCACCGGCGTCTGGGTGATCTCGCCCTTCTTGAGCTGCACCACCGCGTCGGCGAACGGCTTGACCATGTTGTTGGGTGAGAACCAGCCCAGATCACCGCCCTGTTCCTTGGACGAATCGATCGAGTCCTTTTTCGCCAGATCTTCGAACTTTGCGCCCTTCTTGAGCTCGTCAATGACTTTCTGCGCGGCATCCTGACTTGACACCAGGATGTGGCGGGCGTGGTACTGCGTCTTCGGCATGGCCGCCAGCTGGGCGTCGTACTCCGCCTTCAGGTCGGCATCCGAGGGCTTCTTGTCCTCCAGATAGTGGGTGGCGCCGGCCTGCTGCAGGATCTCAAGGCGCGTGAGCGTCAAGGCTGAAGCGGTCTCGGTGTTCTTGTCCAGACCTTCCTTGGCCGCCTCTTCGGCAATAATCTCGCCGCGAATCAGATTGTCGAGCAACTGTGCCTTCTGCTCGTCGGTCAATTCCGCGACCGGCTTGCCGGCGGTGTTCTTGGCGTAATAGTCGAACATGGCACGTGAGATCGGCGTGCCGTTGACCGTGGCCAACGGTTTGTCGGCCGGTTTGGTGGTATCGGCCGTGGGTCCGCCCTTGGAGCAGGCGGCGCACAACAGGGTCACGGCAAGCGGCAGAACGTAGTAAAGTTTCATTAGATATCTCAGTGAGTTGTATCGATTACTTCTTGAATTCATCAGGTGTCAGGGTTTCCATCGCCAGCGCATGCAGCTCGGTCTTAAATAGGCTCGCGAGCGCCTCGTTCACCAGTCGGTGCCGTTGCACCGGCTTTAGGCCTTCGAAGCGTGTAGACACGATCCGCAGCCGGAAGTGTCCTTTGCCGCCGGCGGTGGCGTGCCCGGCGTGTGCGGCGCTCTCGTCGCGCACTTCCAGATGCGCTGGTTGCAGGTGCTGCTGCAGCAGGCTCACGATGTGCACCGCCGTGGGACTGGATGTTGCGGCCATGGCTGCTAGGCGGTCACAGCCTCGGTGCGCGCCGACAGCCACAGCGCCTGCGCGACTGCGAACAACACCAGCGCCGCGCTCAAGCCGAACACCTTGAAGTTGACCCACACACGCTCGCTGGCCGTGGTCGCGATCCACAGATTGAGCGCGCCCAGCGCCAGGTAGAAGCCGACCCACAGCCAGTTGAGCCGCAACCAGGTGGCGCGCGGCACCTGTCGGCCGGTGCTCATCAGCGGCGCGAGCAGTCGCTGCGCCAGCGGCGTGCGTCCGATCCAGGGGCTCAGCAGGCTCGCCAGTGCCACCAGCCACAGAAACACGGTCGGCTTCCACTTCAGAAAGCGCGGATCACGCAGCACCAGCGTCGCGCCACCCAGTGCGAGCACCAGCAGCGTGCTCACCAGGTGCATCGGCGGAATGCGTCGCAGCCGCAGCAGATCGCTCGCCAGCAGCGCGACCATTGCGATCATCAGTACCGCGGTGGCGAGGTAGATTCCGCCCACGTAGTAAGCCAGCAGGAACGCCGCCAACGGCGCAACATCGAAAAGGGCTTGCATAAAGGGCCGCTATGATAGCGGATCGACGCCCACCGGCGCAGTCCATGGCCCAATACTTCGAACTACATCGCCAGAATCCACAGTTGCGGCTGATTCGCCGGGCGGCCGAGATCGTGCGCGGCGGCGGCCTCATCGCCTATCCGACCGATTCGTGCTATGCGCTCGGCTGTCATATCGGCGATGCCGCGGCGCTCGAGCGCCTGCGCCGCATTCGCGGCGCCGACCGGCATCATCATTTCACCCTGGTGTGTCGCGATCTGGGAGAGATCGGGCGCTACGCGCGCATCGACACCTGGCAGTTCCGGCTGCTCAAGTCCTCGACGCCAGGACCGTTTACATTCCTGCTGCCGGCGACGCGCGAGACGCCGCGGCGACTGCAGCATGCCAAACGTCGCACCATCGGTATTCGTGTGCCCGATCACGTGGTACCGCAGATGCTGTTGACCGAATTGGGCGAGCCGCTGATGAGCTCGACGCTGCTGCTGCCGGGCGATGAATTGCCGCTGACCGACGCCGATCAGATCCGCAGCCGGCTCGAGCACCAGCTCGACGCGATTCTCGACGGTGGACATTGCGGCATCGAGCCCACCACCGTGATCGATCTGGCGGTATCGCCGCCGGTGGTCGTGCGCTCCGGCAAGGGCAAGCTGGCTGGCGTCGGCTGGGAAGTGGTCGGGAACGCCGTATAATGGTCTTTGCTCCATCAGAGGCCCGCCGCCCGAGCCGGGTACGACCGCAAGGATGAGTGCCGTCCCTCAAGGCAAGCGCGTGCTCTCGGGCATGCGCCCCACCGGAGCGCTGCATCTGGGCAACTACTACGGCGCGCTGCGCAACTGGGTCGAGTTGCAGTATCAGTATGAATGCTTCTTCTTCATCGCCGACTGGCATGCGCTGACCACCGGCTACGAGGACACTGCCGGATTACCCAGCGCGGTGCACGAGGTGCTGATCGATTGGCTGGCCGCCGGACTCAACCCGGGCGTCGCCACGCTGTTCGTGCAGTCGCACGTGCCCGAGCATGCCGAACTGCATCTGCTGCTGTCGATGATCACGCCGCTGAGCTGGCTGGAGCGCGTGCCCACGTACAAGGATCAGCAGGAGCAGCTGCGCGACAAGGATCTGGCGACCTACGGTTTCCTGGGCTATCCGCTGCTGCAGAGCGCCGACATCCTGCTGTATCGACCCGCGTTCGTGCCGGTCGGCGAGGATCAGGTGGCGCACGTTGAAGTCACGCGTGAGATCGGCCGCCGTTTCAATCACCTGTATGGGCGCGAGCCGGACTTCGAGCAGAAGGCCGAGCGCGCCATCAAGGAACTCGGCGGCCGCAACATCACGCTCTACCGCCAGCTGCGCCGGCGCTTCCAGGAATCCGGCGATCACGCCGCCATCGAACGGGGGCGCGCGCTGGTGAGCGGCAATACGCGCATCACGGTAGCCGACCGCGACCGTCTGCTGGGCTATCTGGAGGGCTCGTACGTGAGCATCCTGCCCGAGCCGCAGCCGCTGCTCACCGCCAGTCCCAAGGTCCCCGGACTCGACGGCCGCAAGATGTCCAAATCCTACGGCAACACCATCCTGATGCGCGAGGATCCGGATGCGGTGGCCGCCAAGCTCAAGACCATGCAGACCGATCCGGCGCGTGTGCGCCGCTCGGATCCCGGCGATCCCGACAAGTGTCCGGTGTGGGACCTGCATAAGCTGTACTCGGACGAGCCGACTCGGAATTGGGTGCAGCAGGGCTGTCGCACCGCCGGCATCGGCTGCCTGGATTGCAAGAAGGTGCTCAGCGAGCGCGTCATCGAGGAGGTCACCGGCATGCGCAAACGCGCGCAGGAGTTCCTCGACAACCCGGACATGGTGGCCAATATCCTGATCGAGGGTGGCGAGAAGGCGCGCGAGACCGCGCGTTCGACCCTCGATGAGGTGCGTCGCGCCATGCATTTGCGGCCGTAATGAATTATAAGGAGCCCCAGCGACGGGCCGGGAGCGTGCACTTCCGATGGTAAAGCCGGATCTCAAGATCGTGGTGTCGAATGCGCCGCCGCCGGTGGCGGTGGCCGAGTCGCCCGAGCAGGTCGAGATGCCGTTCGCGGTCGTGAACGGCGAGCCGGTCACACAGCTGCCACGCGATCTGTACATTCCGCCGCAGGCGCTGGAAATCTTCCTCGAGGCGTTCGAGGGCCCGCTGGACCTGCTGCTCTATCTGATCCGACGTCAGAACGTCGACATCCTCAATATTCCGATCGCCGAGATCACCCGCCAGTACACCCGGTACATCGAGCTGATGCAGGACCTGCAGCTGGAACTGGCGGGCGAATACCTGGTCATGGCGGCGACGCTGGCCGAGATCAAGTCGCGCATGCTGCTGCCGCGGCCGGCCGCGATAGGCGAGCACGGTGATGAGGATCCGCGCGCCGAGCTGGTGCGCCGGCTGCAGGAATACGAGCGCTTCAAGCGCGCCGCACAGGACATTGACGCGCTGCCGCGGCTCGAGCGCGACGTGCTGCAGACGAGCGTGCAGATGGTCGAGCGGCCGGTGACGCGCGCGCTGCCGAAGCTGACGCTGCAGGAAATGCTGCTGGCGTTTCAGGCGGTGGCCGCGCGCGCCGCCATGTTCGCGCACCACCACGTGCGGCGTGAGCCGCTGTCGGTGCGCGAGCGCATGAGCAACATCCTGGCGGCGCTGGAACAGGGCAGCTTCGTGGAGTTCGGCCAGCTGTTCCTGCCCGAGGAGGGGCGCGCCGGCGTGACCGTGACCTTCATCGCGATCCTGGAACTGATGCGCGAGGGACTGATCGACATCATGCAGACCGAAGCTTACGCGCCGCTGCACGTGCGAGCCGCGCCGGCGCATCGTACACTGCACCTGGTGGCCGACAATGTGACTCCGGGCGCCAGCGATGCAGGCGCCAGCGGCGAGGGGAGTTTCGAATGAGCCCAGAGGAAATCCGAAACGTGATCGAGGCCGCCCTGCTGGCGGCCGGCAAGTCGGTCCCGATCAGCGATCTGTCGGGCCTGTTCGATGAGAGCGAGCGTCCTGATACCGCTGGCATCCGGGCGGCGCTCGAGGCGCTGGCCGCGCACTACGAAGGCCGCGCGATCGAGCTCAAGGAGACCGGCGGCGGCTGGCGCGTGCAGGTGCGGCGCAGCTACGCGCCGACGGTCGCACGGCTGTGGCCGGAGCGACCGCCGCGCTACTCGCGTGCATTGCTGGAAACTCTGGCCCTGATCGCATACCGCCAGCCGATCACGCGCGCCGAGATCGAAGCGGTGCGCGGCGTGACGGTCAACTCCGACATCACCAAGACGCTGCTGGAGCGGCAGTGGATCCGCGTGGTCGGCCACCGTGATCTGCCCGGGCGGCCGGAGCTGCTCGGCACCACGCGCGAATTCCTCGAGTACTTCGGACTCCGGAGCCTGGATCAGCTGCCGCCGTTGACCGAGCTGAGTTCGCTCGGGGAGCTCGATCCACAGCTCGATCTATCGGTAGCCGGCGCGCCGGTGGCCGGGCTGACATCAAGTGCCGCCGCTGATGAGACCGGTGACGACGAAGCTGCCGATGCGGCCGCTGCCGATGCCGACGAGTACAGCGCCGATGCGGCGGCCCACCCTGGATTGGTAGCCGCACCGCCCGAAGATCCACGCTGACGCGCGGGCCAGGGCATGGCATCGGCTGGCGAAGCACAGCGCCTGCAGAAGGTGCTGTCGCAGATCGGGGTCGGCTCGCGGCGTGAGGCCGAGGCCTGGATCCGGGCCGGCCGGCTCACCGTCAACGATCAGCCCGCAGTGCTCGGCATGCGGGTTCAGCCCAGCGATCAGCTCAAGCTCGACGGGCGTCTGATCCGTCGGCCTGTGCGCGGCGGCGCGCGACCGGTGTTCCTATGCCATCGATCACCCGGTGTGGCCCTGCTACCGGCACGCGCGCACGCGGGCAGCAGTTTCGCCGAGCGCATGCCGCGGCGCGCGGGCTGGCGCTTTTTGAGTGTCAGTCCCATGCCCACGGTGGATGGCGGCCTGGAACTGCTGACCGCCGATGGCACCTTGGCCGCGCGCCTGCAGCGCGCGGTGCGGGCCCTGGAATCCGAGCTCAGTGTGCGGGTACGCGGCGAGCTGTCGGATGCGCAGTGCCAGGCAATCCTGCAGGGCGAACTCGATCGCGGCAGGGCGCTGCGCATTCTGACCCTGGAGTCCTCCGGCGGGCAGGCCAGTAATCGCTGGTACCGTCTGGTGACGCTGGGCGCCAGCGGCAATGACGTGCGCCAACTGATCGAGCGCCAGGCGGTGACGCTGGTGCGCATGCTGCGGACCCGACTGGGACCGCTTACGCTGCCGCGCACGCTGGCACGCGGTCAGTGGGCAGAGCTGGACAGTGATCAGCTCAGCGCGCTGCTTGGCAGTCCAGCCGCTGGCCGCTGACGCCACGGCTGGCCGGCCCCAGCAGCCACAGGTACGGCTGCACGATATCCTCGGGCGCCGCCAGCTGCGCCGGATCCTCCGCCGGATAGGCCTGGCGGCGCATTCGGGTGCGCACCTTGCCGGGATTGAGCGTATTCACGCGCGGGTTGCCGGCGTGCTCGAACTCGTCGGCCAGAATGCCACTGAGCATCTCGAGCGCGGATTTGGACACCGCGTAGGCGCCCCAATAAGCACGCGGCGCGCGTCCCACGCCGCTGCCGGTGAACACGATCGAAGCATCGGCCGAGGCGCACAGCAGCGGCAGCAGCACCTGGGTCAGGGCAAAGGCCGCGGTGAGATTCACGTGCAGCACGCGGCACCAGGTCGGCACGTCGTATTGTTCGATCGGGGCGAGCACGCCGAGCAGGCCGGCGTTGTGCAGCAGACCATCGAGCCGGCCGTAGCGCGCCCGCAGCGCGTCGGCCAGCTGATCGTAATCGCGCGCCAGCGCCTGCTCCAGATCCAGCGCTGCAATGCTGGCCTGCGCGCGCTTGAGGGCGGCGATGCGCTCGTGCACCGCCTCGAGTTTGGCGAGGCTGCGCCCAATCAGCACCACTTCGGCGCCGTGGGCCGCAGCCGCCAGCGCCACCGCGCGCCCGATGCCATCGCTCGCGCCGGTAATCGCGATCACCCGTCCGCGCAGCTCATCCGGCGCGGCGCGAAAGCGCTGGTAGTCCGGCGTCGCGGCAGCGTCGGTGGTGGCGCTCATGCATTGGGCAGCGTGTTGGAATCGCCGCCTGGGTCACGTACAAGGTGCTCGATCTGATCGAGGTTCACGATCGGCTCGCCGGTGGCGGCGCCGAGCTCGGTGAATTTACGCGCCCCGGGCAGCACCTGGCGCTCGAGCGAGCCGACCGCCGCGTTGTAGGCGTCCACGGCGCCGCCGAGCGAGCGGCCCGCGCGTGCCAGATGATTGACGAACGTTGACAGGCGCTTGTGCAGCTCCTGGCCGAGATCGCGGATGCGCTCGGCGTTCTCGGCCACCGCCGCCTGGCGCCAGCCATAGGCGACGGTCTTGAGCAAGGCGATCAAGGTCGAGGGCGTGGCCACGATCACGCCAGTGCGCAGCGCGTGCTCGAGCAGCTCGGGCCGCTGCGCGAGCGCGGTGCTCAGAAACTGGTCCCCGGGCAGGAACAGCACCGCGAACTCGGGGCTGTGTTCGAACTGCGTCCAGTAGCTCTTGGAGGCCAGCTCGCGCACCCGCGCTTCCACCTGCCGGGCGTGGCGCACGAGCGCCTCGTTGCGCTGCTCCTCGGTGGTGGCATCGATGGCATCCAGATACGCCTCGAGCGGGGTCTTGGCGTCCACCACCAGGCAGCGGCTTTCCGGCAGGTAGACCACCAGATCGGGGCGCAGCAGGCTGCCGGGCGTCCCGACGCTGCTCTGTTCGGCGAAGTCGCAGTGTTCGGACAGCCCGGCCAGTTCCACAACGCGTCGCAAGGTCAGCTCGCCCCAGCGGCCGCGCACTTCGGGCCGGCGCAGTGCCGTGACCAGGTTATGGGTTTCGCGCTGCAGGGCAGTGTGACCCAGCGCCAGCGTCTCGATCTGCGAGCGCAGCGTCACGAAGGCTTCGCGCCGCTCGCGTTCCAGGCTCTCGACCTGCGCCTCGGTTTTCTGCAGCGCGGTCTTGATCGGCTCGACCAGCGCCTGCAGCGCCTGCTCGCGCTCGCGCAGTGCGCCCTGCATGTTGTCCTGCTGGCGGCCGAAGGTCTCGCGCGCCAGCTTCATGAACATGTCGGTGTTCTGGCTCAAGGCCGCCGAGGCCAGCTCCTGCACGCTGGCCTTGAGGCGAATCTCGGTCTCGGCCAGCGCGCGCGCCGCGCGCTGCGAGGCCATTCGCGCCAGCAGCAGCGCCAGGATCACGCCGACCGCTAAGCCGCCGCACATAGCCAGGAGGATCAATCCGAAGCTTGCCATGCGCGCAGGCCGTGACCTTAGCGTGCCGCGCCGCGCGCGGCCGGCGGCATCTTCGCTTGCAGCCCGACCCAGGGCAGCAGTTCGCGCGGCTCGTGGATCCAGGCGCTGACCGGCCAATCCTGCACGGCATCGTGCTCGCCGATGTAGCCGAAGCTGGCAGCGAGCGCGACCATTCCGGCCGCCTGCGCGGCCTGCATGTCGCGCAGCGAATCCCCCAGGTACAGGCAGCGCGCCGGTTCGACCTGCAACTGCCGGGCGCCGGTCAGCAGCGGCAGCGGATCGGGTTTGCGCACCGGTAGCGTATCGCCGCTGATCACGCAGCCGGCGCGCGGATACAGGCCCAACTCGCGCAGCAGCGGCTCAGTCAGCCAGTGCGGCTTATTGGTGACCACGCCCCAGGGCACCGAATGCGCCTCCAGCAGCGCGAGCACCGCCTCGAAGCCGGGAAACGGGCGTGTCTCGATAGTCAGTCCGGCGCGATACAGATCCAGGAAGCGCGTCCGCAGTCGCTCGAAACTTTCTCCCTCGGCCTCCGGGAAGCCCAGGCGCAGCACGGCGCTGGCGCCGTTGGAGACCTGCGCGCGCACGCCGGCGAAGGCCAGCGGCGCTCGTGCGTGCTCAGCCAGCAGCGCATTGAGTGCCCGCACGATGTCGGGCGCGGTGTCGAGCAGCGTGCCGTCCAAGTCGAGCAGCGCGGCGGCCAGCGGCGTGGCGGGAATCACGCCGCGGCGGCCTCGTGCCGAAAGTGGGCCAGGTAGTTGATGGCGGTGTCGGCACTCAGGTGGGCGGTGTTGCTGAGCGGGTTGTACGTAAGACCGCTGACATCGCACGCCGTCAGATGCTCTGCGCGCGCCAGGCGCGCCAGCTCGGCCGGGCGCAGCAGACGCGCATATTCGTGCGTGCCGCGCGGGATCAACCTAAGCAGGTACTCGGCGCCGACGATCGCCAGCAGGAACGAGCGCAGACTGCGGTTGATGGTTGAGATGAACAGGTCACCGCCGGGACGCAGCAGGCGGGCGATCGCGTGCAGCAGCCCTGCCGGGCTCGGTACATGCTCGATCAGCTCCATGCAGGTGATCACATCGAAGCTGCCGGCGGCGTGCGCCACAAAATCCTCGGCCGAGGACAAGTGGTAGTCGATCTGGAGCTGACTGTCGTGGGCGTGCAGCTGCGCGACCTCGATCATCGCCGGCGCCATGTCGATGCCGCTGACATGGGCACCGTGACGCGCCAGGCCTTCGGCCAGCAAGCCGCCGCCGCAGCCGATATCGAGCACCCGCCGCTGCGACAATGCGCTGCGCTGCGCCACATAATCGAGCCGCGGCGCGTTGAGCGCGTGCAGCGGCCGAAAGGCGCCGCGCGGGTCCCAGAATTCGTGTGCGAGTGCATCGAATTTGCGAACTTCCGCATCGCTGATGCTCGCCGAAGCCGTGCTGTACATGCGCGCAAGTATAGCTCGCGGCGCCGGGCGCGCGCGCTCGCCGCAGCGGCGGTGAAGCGCGATCCTGTGCTATGATTTCAGGCTTATTATTCAAGCGCGATGGCACGCGCCAAGAGCGCCACCCGTGACCGAAATAGCCCGCGAAATCATCTCCGTCACCCTCGAAGAGGAGATGCGCAGGTCCTATCTGGACTACGCGATGAGCGTGATCGTCGGCCGGGCGCTGCCGGACGTGCGCGATGGCCTCAAGCCGGTGCACCGCCGGGTGCTGCACGCGATGCGCGAGCTCGGTAACGACTACAACCGGCCGTACAAGAAGTCCGCGCGCGTGGTCGGCGACGTCATCGGCAAGTACCACCCGCACGGCGATGTCGCGGTGTACGACACCATCGTGCGCATGGCGCAGTCGTTCTCGATGCGCTACCTGCTGGTGGACGGGCAGGGCAATTTCGGCTCGGTCGACGGCGATGCGCCGGCGGCGATGCGCTACACCGAGGTGCGCATGTCGCGCCTGGCGCACGAGCTGCTGGCCGACATCGACAAGGAGACGGTGGATTTCGTCCCCAACTACGATGAGTCCGAGACCGAGCCATCGGTCATGCCGACCCGCATCCCGAACCTGCTGGTCAACGGCGCCTCAGGCATAGCGGTCGGGATGGCGACCAACATTCCGCCGCACAACCTCACCGAGATTGCCAACGCCTGCCTGGCGCTGATCGACGACCCATCACTGACGCTTGCCGGTCTGATGCAGCACGTGCCCGGTCCGGACTTCCCCACCGCCGGCATCATCAACGGCGCGCAGGAGATCGTCACCGCCTATAAGACCGGTCGCGGGCGGCTCTCGATCCGGGCGCGTGCTTCGTTCGAGGAGCTGGACGAGCGCGGCCGCCAGTCGATCGTGGTGACCGAGCTGCCCTATCAGGTCAACAAGGCGCGGCTGCTGGAGCGCATCGCCGAGCTGGTGCGCAACAAGCAGATCGAGGGCATCTCGGAGCTGCGCGACGAATCCGACAAGGACGGCATGCGGGTGGTGATCGAGCTCAAGCGCGGTGAGGTCGCCGAGATCGTGCTCAACAACCTGTATGCGCAGACGCCGTTGGAGACCGTGTTCGGCATCAACATGGTGGCGCTGCTGGATGGGCAGCCCAAGCTGATGTCGCTGCGCGAGATGCTCGATGCGTTTCTGCGGCACCGGCGCCAGGTGGTCACGCGCCGCACGATCTTCGAGCTGCGACGGGCCCGCGAGCGCGCCCATATTCTCGAGGGACTGGCGGTGGCGTTGGCCAACATCGACGACGTCATCGCGCTGATCAAGGCCTCACCGACGCCGCCGGAGGCGCGCACGGCAATGCAGGCGCGCGCCTGGCCCCCGGGTGCGGTGGCACAGATGCTCGAGCGCGCCGGTGCCGCCGCCACACGCCCGGACGGTCTGGCGCCCGAATTCGGGCTGGCCGAGGGCGCTTACCGGCTGAGCGAGGCGCAGGCGCAGGCGATCCTCGACATGCGGCTGCACCGGCTCACTGGGCTGGAGCAGGGCAAGATCGTGGAGGAGTATTCGCAGCTGCTGGAGCAGATCTCGGACCTGTCGGCGATCCTGGCGCTGCCGGCGCGCCTGACGCAGGTGGTGCGTGGCGAGATCGCGGCGATCCGCGACACCTTCGGCGATGCTCGCCGCACCGAGATCAGCCGCGATCACCTGGATCTGAGCACCGAGGACCTGATCGAGCCGCAGGATGTCGCCGTGACGCTGTCGCACGCCGGTTACGCCAAGGCGCAGCCGGTGTCCGACTACCAGGCACAGCGCCGTGGCGGGCGCGGCAAGGCCGCGACCGCGGTCAAGGACGAGGACTTCATCGAGAAGTTCTTTATCGCCCACACCCACGACACGCTGCTGTGCTTCTCCAACCGCGGCAAGATCTACTGGCTACGCGTATTCGAGCTGCCACAGGGAGGCCGCGGATCGCGCGGCAAGCCGATCGTCAATCTGCTGCCGCTCGAGGAAGGCGAGAAGATCAGCGCGCTGCTGCCGGTCAAGCAGTTCGACGAACAGCATTTCGTGTTCATGGCCACTAGCAGCGGCACGGTCAAAAAGACGCCGCTGGCGGCATTCTCGCGCCCGCGCCCGAGCGGCATCATCGCGCTCGATTTGCGCGGCGACGATCACCTGGTGGGGGTCGCGCTTACCGATGCCACGCGCGAGATCATGCTGGTGACCAGCGGTGGCAAGGCGATCCGCTTTCACGAAGAGGAAGTGCGGCCGATGGGGCGCGAGGCCGCCGGAGTGCGCGGCGTGCGTCTGGGCGAGGGCCAGCGCCTGATCGCGCTGCTGGTGCTGGGCGAGGGCCATGTGCTCACCGCCTCCGAGAACGGTTACGGCAAGCTCACGCCGTTGGAAGAATTCCCCAGTCACGGCCGCGGCGCCCAGGGCGTGATTGCACTGCAGACCACCTATCGCAACGGTGCCACGGTCGCGGCGCTGCAGGTGCAACCGGGCGATGAGTTGATGCTGATCAGTTCGACCGGCACGCTGGTGCGAACCCCGGTGTCCGACATCTCGGTCGTGGGCCGCAATACCCAGGGCGTTCGCCTGATACGTCTGGGCGAGGCCGAGCGCCTCACCGGCGTCGAGCGCGTCGCCGGCCTCGAGGGCGGTGATGATACGGGCGCGCTCGACGCTGAAGGCAGCGACGCGAGCTCCGAGGGCCATGTCGGCGAGGAGCCTTCCGCCGGCAGCGACGATCTGAGCCCGTTGTAGAATTCCATGCTCGCAGAAGCTTCCCCTATCAGCAGAGGTCGTTGCGTGCGCGTCTTCAATTTTGCGGCCGGTCCGGCCGCGCTGCCGCTCGAGGTGCTGGAACAGGCACGCGACGAACTGACCGATTGGCGCGGCAGCGGCATGTCGGTGATGGAGATCAGCCATCGCAGCAAGGCATTCATGGCGGTGGCGCAGGACGCCGAACGCGATCTGCGTGAGCTGCTGGGGATTCCGGCCAACTACAAGGTGCTGTTCCTGCAGGGTGGGGCCACCGCACAGTTTTCGGCAATCCCGATGAACCTGACGCAGCCGGATGCGCGGGTCGACTACGTCACCACCGGCTCCTGGTCGGCCAAGGCGCTCAAGCTCGTCAAAGACTACTGCCAGGTCAACGTCGCGGCCGATGCCGCGGCCAGCCACTACACCACGGTGCCGCCGCAGGGCAGCTGGCGACTGACCAAGGATGCGGCCTATCTGCATTACACCCCCAACGAGACCATCGGCGGGGTCGAGTTTCCATTCGTGCCGCAGCTCGATGCGCCGCTGGTCGCGGACATGTCCTCGACCATCCTTTCGCGGCCCATCGAGGTCAGCCGCTTCGGGCTGATCTACGCCGGTGCACAAAAAAACATCGGCCCCTCGGGTCTGTGTTTGGTGATCGTGCGCGAGGACCTGCTCGGCCGCGCGCGCGCCGGCACGCCCAGCGTGTGGAACTATCAGGCTATGGCGGCGGAAGACTCGATGTTGAACACCCCGCCGACCTTTGCCTGGTACTTCGCCGGCCTGGTGTTCAAGTGGCTCAAGCGGCAGGGCGGACTTGCCGCGATGGCCGAGCGCAACCAAGCCAAGGCGCAGTTGCTGTACCTGACCATCGATCAGTCGGATTTCTACCGCAATCCGGTCGACCCCGCCTGTCGCTCGTGGATGAACGTGCCGTTCATCCTCAAGGACGCGGCGCTGGATCAGACGTTCCTGGCCGAAGCCGCCCAGGCGGGTCTCATGAATCTGGCTGGCCACCGCTCGGTGGGCGGCATGCGCGCCAGCCTCTACAACGCCACCTCGCTCGAGGCGGTCCAGGCGCTGACCGGCTTCATGCTCGACTTCGCGCGCCGCCACGGCTGATTTAGCGCAAGGTTGGCGCGATGGGCTTCAAGATTTTGACACTCAACAGCATCAGCGTGCGCGGGCTGGAGCGCCTGCCGCGCGATCGCTATGAGATGGCCTCCGAGATCGGCAGTCCGCATGCCCTGCTGCTGCGCTCTGCCGACCTGCATTCGATGCCCATACCGGCCTCGGTGCTGGCCGTGGCGCGCGCCGGCGCTGGCACCAACAACATTCCGGTAGCCGCGCTGAGCAAGCGCGGCGTGCCGGTGTTCAATGCCCCCGGTGCCAACGCCAACGCGGTCAAGGAGCTGGTGCTCGCGGGGCTGTTCCTCGCGGCACGCAATATCTGCCAGGCCTGGAACTACACCCGCGCGCTGCAGGGGGATGATCAGCGCATCGATGCCGAGGTCGAGAAAGGCAAGAAGAAGTTCGTCGGCTTCGAGCTGCCCGGGCGCACCCTCGGCGTCATCGGCCTGGGCGCGATCGGCGTCGAGGTGTGCAACAGCGCCCAGGCTTTGGGCATGAAGGTGCTGGGTTACGATCCGCAGATCACCGTGATGCGCGCCTGGCAGCTGTCCTCCTCGGTGCAGCAGGCCGTCTCGCTCGACGACCTGTTCGCGCGCTCCGACATAGTCAGCGTGCATGTGCCGGTGCTCGCGGCGACCCGCGGCCTGGTCAACGGCGAGCGCATCCGGCTGATGCGCCCGGGTGGGGTGGTGCTCAATTTCGCCCGCGCCCCGATCGTCAACGAAGCCGAGCTGATCGCTGAACTCGACCGCGGCCACCTGCACGCGTATATCTGTGACTTTCCGAGCAATGCGCTCAAGGATCACCCGCGCGCAGTGACGCTGCCGCACCTGGGCGCATCCACGCTCGAAGCCGAGGATAACTGCGCGATCATGGTGGCCGATACGCTACGAGAATTTCTGGAGCAGGGGCATATCCGCCACTGTGTGAACTTTCCGGACGCGGCACTGCCACGCCAGGCTGGCTCGATCCGGCTGGCGATCGCCAATGCCAATGTGCCTAACATGGTTGGCCAGATCTCGACCTGCCTGGCCGGCGCCGGGCTCAACATCGCCGAGCTGCTCAATCGCTCGCTGGGCGAGTACGCCTACACCTTGATCGATGCGGAGGGCGTGGCTGACGAGGCCCTGCTGGCGCGCATCCGCGCGATCGACGGTGTGCTGTCGGTGCGGCTGGTGCGCGCCCCGGACTAAAGGCAGCCATGGCCAGCCGCAAACGCACCAAACGTACCCGCAACCCGGGCCGCGCCCGCCCGGCACCGGCGCGCAAGCCAAGCCCGCCGCGCGCGCCGGACCTGGATGCGCTGCGCGCCGCGATCGACGGCGTGGACGAGCAGCTGCACGCGCTGCTGAACGAGCGCGCGCGCCTGGCGCAACGCGCCGGCCTCTCCAAGCACCAGGACGGCCACACGGTCGATTTCTACCGGCCCGAGCGCGAAGCAGAAGTGCTGCGCCGGGTGCTGGAGCGCAATCCCGGACCGCTGCGCAACGAAGAAGTGGTGCGGCTGTTCCGCGAGATCATGTCTGCCTGCCTGGCGCAGGAGGAGCCGCTCAAGGTCGCCTTCCTTGGCCCCGAAGGCACCTTCACGCAGCAGGCGGTGCTGCGCCACTTCGGTCACTCGGTGCGCGCGCTGGCGCTGCCGACCGTGGACGAGGTATTCGGCGAAGTGGAGGCCGGCAACGCCGACTTCGGCGTGGTGGCGGTCGAAAACTCCAGCGAGGGCACCATCACCAACACGCTGGATCGCCTGTTGAGCAGCCCGCTGCACATCTGCGGCGAGGTCGAACTGCGCATCCATCACTGCCTGATGGGCAAGATGGACGCGCTCACCCGCGTGCTGCGCGTGTGTTCGCACGGTCAGGGACTGGCGCAGTGCCGCGGCTGGCTCGAGGAGCACCTGCCGGAGGCCGAGCGCGCGGCGGTGGCGAGCAACGCCGAGGGCGCGCGCCGGGCGCGCGATGAGCAGGGCACCGCGGCGATCGCCGGGGAGACGGCGGCCGAAGTCTACGGCCTCAACATCCTGGTGCGCGAGATCGAGGATCGGCCCGACAATGCCACGCGCTTCCTGGTGCTGGGACGCAAGCTGCTGCGCCCGAGCGGCCAGGATCGCACCACGCTGCTGCTGTCGATCGGCCACACCCAGGCGCCCGGGGCGCTCCACCGATTGCTCGAACCGCTGGCGCGCTATCGCATCAGCATGAGCCGCATCGAGTCGCGGCCGTCGCGGCGGCGCAAGTGGGACTACGTTTTCTTCATCGACATCGAGGGACACGCCGAGGAGGGCGCCGTGCGCAAGGCGCTCAAGGCGCTGAAGAAGCGCGCCTCGCTGTTTCGCGTGCTTGGCTCATATCCCCGGGCGGTCCTGTGAGGGCATGAGCGGCGATCGCCACCCCGGCCGGCTCGCAGTGCAGTCGGTGCGCGAGCTGGCGCCCTACGTTCCGGGCAAGCCGATCTCGGAGCTGGAGCGCGAGCTTGGCATCCGCGACATCGTCAAGCTGGCGTCAAATGAAAATCCGCACGGGCCAAGCCCCGCGACGCTGGCCGCAATGCGCGCCGCGCTCGAGCAAGTGTGGTTGTACCCGGATGGGAGTTGTCACGAGCTCAAGCAGGCGCTGGCGCGCCATCTTGAGGTCGATGCCGCCTGCCTGACACTCGGCAACGGCTCGAACGATCTGCTGATGCTGCTGGCCGAGGCGTTCCTGACGAGCGCGCACAGCGCGGTGTATTCGCAATACGGGTTTGCGATCTACCCGCTGGTCACGCGCGAAACCGGCGCCCGCCTGATCGTGGTGCCGGCGCTGCCCGTTACCGATCCGATGCCGCTGGGGCATGACCTGGTCGCGATGATGGCGGCAATCACCGCCGATACGCGCCTGGTGTTCATCGCCAATCCGAACAACCCCACCGGCACCTGGGCGGCGCCGACGGCGGTCAAGGCACTGCTCGAGCGCGCCCCGGTGAGCACGCTGGTGGTGCTGGATGAAGCCTATTTCGAGTACGGCCACCCGCAGGGTACCGAGGATGGGGTGCCGTGGCTGGCCGAGCATCCCAACCTGGTCGTGCTGCGCACCTTCTCCAAGGCCTACGGCCTGGCCGGCGTGCGCGTCGGCTACGCGATCTCGCATCCGGAGGTGGCCGAGGTACTCAACCGCCTGCGGCCGGCGTTCAACGTCAATTCCGTGGCTCAGGCCGGCGCACTGGCCGCGCTGGCCGATCAGGCCCACATGCGCGCCAGTGTGAGCGCGACGCGGCGCGAACTGGAACGCGTGCAGCGTGAGTTCAGAGCGCTGGGACTGTGGAGTGCGCCGACGGCGGCCAATTTCGTGCTGCTGCAGCTGCCGGTGCCGGCACTGCCGGTGTATGAAGAGCTGCTGCGCCATGGCGTGATCGTGCGTCCGCTGGGCGGGTATGGGCTGCCTGCACACCTGCGGGTCTCGATCGGCCTGCCGGCGGACAACGACCGGCTGCTGCGTGCGCTGCCCCAGGTACTGTCGGCTCACGCCGCATGAGCAGCGCGCGAGCCTACCTGGCAGGCCCCGGCGATGCGGTCGGCGGCGAACTGCGCGTACCGGGAGACAAGTCGATCTCGCACCGGGCGCTGATGCTGGGCGGCATTGCCTGCGGTGACACCTCGATCAGCGGCTTTCTGGCGAGCGAGGATTGCCTGGCGACATTGCAGGCGCTGCGTGCGCTCGGCGTGCGAATCGAGCGTCCGGAGGATACGCAGGTACGCGTGCACGGTGCCGGCCAGCGTGGCCTTCGGGGTAGTGCGCAGTCGCTCGACATGGGCAACGCCGGCACCGCGATCCGCCTGTTCATGGGACTTTTGGCCGGTCAGGGCTTCGATAGCACCCTGATCGGGGATGCCTCGCTGATGCGCCGGCCGATGGAACGTGTCGCCGCGCCGCTGCGGCTGATGGGAGCGCTGATCGATACCGAGGACGGCAAACCGCCGGTGCGCATCCACGGCGTAGGAGCGCTGCGCGCCATGGATTACCGGCTGCCGATGGCCAGCGCCCAGGTGAAATCCGCATTGCTGCTGGCCGGCCTGTACGCGCAGGGCCAGACCCGCGTGACCGAACCGGCCCCGACGCGCGATCACACCGAGCGCATGCTGCGCGGCTTTGGCGTTGCGATCACGAGCGCCGATCAGCAGGTGCGCCTCGAGGGCGGTCAGGTGCTGCGTGGCTGCGACATCGCCGTGCCGGGCGATTTCTCCTCGGCGGCGTTCTTTCTGGTGGCCGGCTGCCTGGCGGCACGCAACGGCCTGACGCTGCGCCAGGTCGGGATCAACCCCACCCGCACTGGCCTGCTCGAACTGCTGCGCATGATGGGCGCCGACATCGAGGTACAGGCCCACGACACCGGCGGCCCCGAACCGATCGCCGATCTGCACGTGCGACACAGCGCGCTGCGCGCAATCAGGGTGCCCGAGCGGCTGGTGCCGCTGGCGATTGATGAGTTTCCGGTATTTTTTGTGGCGGCCGCCGCGGCCGATGGCGAAACCCTGGTCAGCGGCGCGGCCGAGCTGCGCGTCAAGGAGAGCGATCGGCTGGCAGTCATGGCGCAGGGGCTCAGGGCCCTCGGCGTGGAGTGCGAACTGCTGCCCGATGGAATGCGCATTCAGGGGCTGGGAGGCAGCGGCGGGCGCTCGCGCCTTCGGGGCGGCCGTATCGATAGTCATGGGGATCATCGGATTGCGATGGCGTTCGCGATAGCCAGCCTGATTGCCGCCGAGCCAATCGAGATCGCCGACGTCGCCAACGTCGCCACGTCGTTTCCGGGTTTCCCGGCGCTGTCGCGCGCGGCCGGCCTCAAGCTTACGGAGCTTAGCCAGTGAGCGCGCCGGTGCTGGCGATCGACGGACCCAGTGGATCGGGCAAGGGCACCGTGAGCCGGCTGATGGCGCAGCGGACCGGGTGGCACCTGCTCGATAGCGGCGCGCTGTACCGGTTGGTGGCCTGCGCCGGGGCACTTAAGGGGCTGAAAGCCGACGATATCGCCGGGCACGCCGCGCTCGCCGAGCGCATGCAGGTGGATTTTCGGGCCGACCGGGACGGCGCCGAGCACATCCTGCTCGAGGGCCGCGAGGTGTCGAGCGAGCTGCGGACGGAAGGCGCCGGAGCGGGGGCCTCGCGGGTGGCCGCCTGGCCGGCGGTGCGCCAGGCGCTACTGGCCCGGCAGCGGGCCTTTGCCATGATGCCCGGCCTGGTGGCCGACGGGCGCGATATGGGGACTGTGGTGTTCCCCGAAGCCGGGCTCAAAATCTTTCTGACCGCGAGCGCCGATGAGCGGGCCCGCCGACGCTATAACCAGTTGAAAGAAAAGGATTCTGGTGTTAGCCTTGCCGCCCTTTCGCTCGAGCTCGCGGAACGCGACCGGCGCGATTCGACGCGATCTGTGGCGCCGCTCCAGGCGGCCCCCGACGCGATCGTCCTGGACTCGACGGCCCTGAGCGCCGCCGAAGTGGCGGACGAGGTCTATGTGCTCGGGCGCGCCAAGGCGCTCTGGCCGTGACCGGTCGGATCGAGGGAATTGTCGGCGTTGCAGGATGCGACGCCTATTGTGTGCAACCCGCGAGGCCGGAGGCGTCGCGACTGTCGACAGCACGGTGAGGTGCGAGAGAGCGTATGAGCGAGAGTTTCAGCGAGCTATTCGAACAGAGCCTGGCCAATCAACGCATCCGGCCGGGCATGATCCTGACCGGCCTCGTGATCGAGGTCGGACCCGACGTGGTGATCGTCAACGTTGGCCTGAAATCCGAAGCGGTCATTCCGCTGGACCAGTTCAAGAGCGAGCGCGGCGAGATCGAGGTCAAGGCCGGCGATGAGGTCGAAGTGGCGCTCGATGCGGTCGAGGATGGCACCGGCGAGACGCGTCTGTCGCGCGAGAAGGCCAAGCGCGCGCGCACCTGGACCCGCCTGGAAGAAGCCTTCAACAATGCCGAGATCGTCACCGGCGTGATTTCGGGCCGCGTCAAAGGCGGCTTCACGGTCGAGATCGATCACGTGCGTGCGTTTCTGCCGGGCTCGCTGGTGGACGTGCGCCCGGTGCGCGACACCGGCTATCTGGAAGGCAAACCGCTGGAATTCAAGGTCATCAAGCTCGACCAGAAGCGCAACAACGTGGTGGTATCGCGGCGCGCGGTGGTCGAGCAGGAATTCTCAGCCGAGCGCAGCGCGCTGATGGACAACCTGCAGGAAGGCGCGGTGGTTCGCGGCACGGTCAAGAATCTGACCGATTACGGTGCGTTCGTCGATCTGGGCGGCATCGACGGGCTGCTGCACATCACCGACATGGCCTGGAAGCGCGTCAAACATCCGTCCGAAGTGGTCAAGGTCGGCGATGAGATCGACGTGCGCATCCTGAAGTTCGACCGCGAGCGCTCGCGCGTGTCGCTGGGCTTAAAGCAGCTCGGCGCCGATCCGTGGGAGAACATCGCACGGCGCTATCCGCCCAACACCCGCGTGTTCGGCAAGGTCACCAACATCGCCGACTACGGCGCGTTCGTCGAAATCGAGGACGGCGTCGAGGGCCTGGTGCACGTCTCGGAGATGGACTGGACCAACAAGAACGTCAATCCGGCCAAGGTGGTGCACACCGGCCAGGAAGTCGAGGTGATGGTGCTGGCTGTCGACGAGGAGCGGCGCCGCATCTCGCTCGGATTGAAGCAGTGCAAGGCCAACCCGTGGAAAGAGTTCGCCGAGAACCACAACCGCGGCGACAAGGTGTCGGGTCAGATCAAGTCGATCACCGACTTCGGCATTTTCATCGGCCTGCCGGGCAACATCGACGGCCTGGTGCACCTGTCGGACATCTCCTGGGATCAACCGGGTGAGGAAGCGGTGCGCAATTATCAGAAGGCGCAGCAGGTCGAGGCCATGGTGCTGTCGATCGATCCTGAGCGCGAGCGCATTTCGCTTGGCATCAAGCAGCTGGCGAAGGATCCGTTCTCGGCATTCATCGCCGAGAACCCCAAGGGCAGCATCATCAAGGGCGCGGTCAAGGAAGTCGACCCGCGCGGCGCTGTGATCGACCTGGGCAACGGCATCGAGGGGCAGCTGCGCGCCGCCGAGCTCGGGCGCGACCGGGTCGAGGATGCGCGCTCGGTGCTCAAGGTCGGGGACGAGGTGGAAGCCAAGTTCATCGGCGTGGATCGCAAGACACGCACCATATCGCTGTCGATCAAGGCGAAGGAAGTCCACGAAGAGGCGGAAGCGGTACAGAGCTATCGCTCCGAGGCACCGACCTCGGGGACCAGCCTCGGCGACCTGCTGAAGGAGCAGATCGGCGGGCCGGAACGCAGCTGACTAGGCAGTTAAATAAGAATCTGGAAGCGGCTATGACGAAGTCGGAACTGATCGAGATCATTACGGCGAAACAGAAGCACCTGCCGGCCAAGGATGTCGAGCTGGCCCTGAAGCAGATGCTCGAAATCATGAGCGACTCGCTGGCGCAGGGCGATCGGATCGAGATCCGGGGCTTCGGCAGCTTCTCGCTGCACTTTCGGCCGCCGCGCCAGGGCCGCAACCCCAAGACCGGCGAGGCGGTGGCGCTGGCCGGCAAATACGTGCCGCACTTCAAGCCCGGCAAGGACCTGCGCGAGCGCGTCAACAGTGGTGCAGGTCGCCCGATTCGCGACTGACGGCGCGATCGGTTGATGCAGGTCCGGTCTGATAGCCGGAATAGGGAGTTGTTCCATCGTCAGCGCTTGCGCGCTCGACTAACATCTGCGCGATCAGTCACCAGACGCGAGGTTTTAGGGCATGGCAGCGATGGAGGTTCGGACGGCGGTATTCCCGGTAGCCGGCCGCGGCACACGCTTTCTGCCGGCGACCAAGGCCAGTCCGAAGGAAATGCTGCCAATCGTCGACAAGCCGCTGATCCAGTACGCGGTCGACGAGGCGCTGGCGGCCGGCGCGCGCCGCCTGGTATTCATCACCGGCTCTTCCAAGCGCGCGATCGAGGATCACTTCGATACCGATGAGGCGCTGGAGAAGCTGCTCGATTCCCAGGGCAAGCATGATCTGGCCGAACTGGTACGCAACGTTCTGCCCAGCTACGCCTCCTGCATCTACATCCGCCAGCCGGCGCCACTGGGCTTGGGACATGCGGTGCTATGCGCGCGCCCGGCGGTGGGCGACGAGCCGTTCTTCGTGCATCTGGCCGACGACCTGATCGATGCCGAGGTGCCGTGTCTGAAGCAGATGGCCGAGGCCTTCAATGGCAACGGCGGCAGCGTGCTCGGCGTGGAGGAGATCCCGAAGAAAGACACCGATAAGTACGGCATCGTCGAAGTGGAGCCCGGCGACGGCGCTACCAGCCGGATTAGGAGCATCGTCGAGAAGCCCAAGCCGGCGGTGGCGCCCTCGACCCTGGCAGTGGTGGGCCGCTACTTGCTGTCGCCGAAGATATTCGACGAACTGGAGCGCGTCGGCCAGGGCGCGGGTGGCGAAATTCAGCTCACCGACGGCATCGCGCGGCTGCTGCAGCGCGACCCGGTGTACGCCCACCGTTTCAGGGGTCGGCGCTTTGACTGCGGCAGCAAGCTCGGCTACCTGAAGGCCACGGTCGAGCTATCCCTGGCGCACCCGGTGCTCGGCCGCGACTTCCACCAGTACCTCAAGCACCTGTCTGCTTCGCTCGACGAGTGAACTGAGTCACAGTTTAAGCTCCGGTGGGGCGTCATTAACTGTCGCCGTATCAATCACATAGCAATCGCGTCGGCTTCAAGAAAGCGCCTGCACGGCCGATAACCACTCCGGGATCGCCCAAGGCTACCGGTAGTTGCATCGCGCATGTTCTCGCTCATCGGCTCGGCCGTCGTGTTGTTGTGCGTTTGCGGCAGCTTTCTCATGGAAGGCGGCAGCCTGCTGCTGCTTTGGCACCCGAGCGAAATCATCATCATCGTGGGCGCAGCATTCGGCGCATTCGTCACCAGCAATCCGATCAAGGTGGTGAAGGGTTCGTTCGCAGCCGCGCTCGGTCTGGTCAAGGGTCCGCGCTACAAGCGCGAAGATTACGTCGATCTGCTCAAGCTGCTCTACGACATCCTGGTCAAAATCCGCAAGTCCGGCATGCTGGCGATCGAAGCGGACATCGAAGCTCCCGAGAAGAGCAAGATGTTCAGCGACTATCCGCGCATTCTGGCCGACCACCACATGGTGGAATTCATCACCGACTGTCTGCGCCTGATCATCGGCGGCAACCTGGATCCGCACGAGCTGGAGAGCCTGCTCGAATACGAGCTCGAGACCCATCACCAGGAGGCAGCCGAGCCGGCGCACGCGGTGCAGCGCGTGGCCGATGCCTTGCCCGGCTTCGGCATCGTTGCCGCAGTGCTCGGCATCGTGAATACCATGGCGGCAATCGACGGTGCCGACACCGGCACCATCGGCCGCAAGGTCGGCGCAGCGCTGGTCGGAACCTTCCTCGGTATTCTGGTGGCGTACGGATTCGTCGGCCCGATCGCCGCCGCGATCGAGCATCGGGTGCATGATGAGGGCAAGGCGTTCGAAGTCGTGAAGATGGCGCTGGTCGCGAGTGTGCGCGGCTATGCGCCGCCGGTGGCGGTGGAGTTCGCGCGTAAGCTGCTGTGGTCGGACGTGCGACCGAGCTTTGCCGACCTCGAGAATCACCTCAAGGGCAAGAAGAAGGAGCCGCAGAAAGAGGCTGCGCCGGCGTGAACGCGCCGTCGAGCGAGCGCCCGATCCTGATCGTCAAGCGGGTCAAGAAGGCCCGCAGCGCGCATCATGGCGGCGCATGGAAAGTCGCCTACGCGGATTTCGTCACCGCGATGATGGCGTTCTTTATGGTGATGTGGCTGATCGCGGCGGTCTCGAAGGAGCAGCGCGCCGCCATCTTCGATTATTTCAAGAATCCGAGCATGACGCAGGGCAAGTCGCCGCGCGCCTCGCAGAGCCAGATCGGTCCGGGCGGCGCTAGCACCAGCGTGATCAACCTGCGCGGCGCCCTGGACGCGCGCAAGTCCTCGAGCCCGATCTCCACCGGTCTGGGCACGCCGCGCGATACGCCCAATAGCGTCGATCAATCGGCGCCGGATGTGGAGACCGCCAAGAAGATCGCCGAGGAGGCCGACCGTAAGAAGCTCGAGTCGCTGCTGGCGCAGCTGCGCGAGGCGATCGATCACAGCCAGGCGCTCAAGCCGTTCAAGGATCAGTTGCTGCTGGACATCACGCCCGAGGGGCTGCGCATCCAGATCGTGGACTCGCAGAACCGGCCGATGTTCGATCTGGGCAGCGCCAAGCTCAAGGACTACACGGCGACGATCCTGCACGAACTGGCTCCGTACCTGAATTCGGTTCCCAACCGCATCAGCCTGTCCGGACACACCGACACCACCGCCTACCTGGCCGGCGCCGGCTACACCAACTGGGACCTGTCGGCGGATCGCGCCAATTCGGCGCGCCGCGCGCTCGAGGGCGGTGGCCTGCAAACCGAGAAGATCTCGCGCGTGGTCGGATTGTCCTCCTCGGTGCTGTTCGACAAGGACAACTCGCGCGATCCGATCAACCGCCGCATTAGCATCATCGTGATGACGCGCGAGGCCGACGAGAGCGCGCTCAAGACCGACGCGCCGACCAACCCCACCGGCACGTCCACGCCGCAGCCCGCAGCCGCGGCGGTGCCGCTCGCGACACCGACGGTACCGCCGCCCGCAGTCGGCGCCGCGGGCCCTTCGGCGACCACAAAGTAGCCCGGCCGACCCCCGCCGCCGCGTTTGGCATGCGGCGCATGCTACCCTTGCGCCGCGGACCGATTGAGCCGGAGGAGCTATGCCGCGGGAAGGCTCGGTGCTGGGCACCATCGGCAATACGCCGCTGCTGGAACTGCGCAATCTCGACACCGGCTGTTGCCGCCTGTTCGTCAAGCTCGAGAATCAGAATCCGACCGGCTCGATCAAGGATCGCATCGGCCTGTCGATGATCGAGGCGGCCGAACGCGACGGCCACATCCGTCCGGGCGCCGATCCTCCCAGCACCGTCATCGAGGCGACCGCGGGCAACACCGGCCTGGGGCTGGCGCTGGTGGCATCGCAGAAGGGCTATCGCCTGCTGCTGGTGATTCCCGACAAGATGTCGCAGGAGAAAATCCTGCATCTGCGCGCGCTCGGGGCCCAGATCCATCTGACGCGCAGCGACGTCGCCAAGGGCCATCCCGAGTACTACCAGGACCTGGCGCAGCGCCTGGCGCGCGAGACACCCAACAGTTTTTACGTCAATCAGTTCGCCAATCCGGCCAATCCGCTGGCGCACGAGGCCACCACCGGGCCGGAGATCTGGGCGCAAACCGGCCACATGCTGGATGCGGTGGTGGTCGGGGTGGGCAGCGGTGGCACGCTCACCGGACTGTCGCGCTACTTTGAGCGCGTCGCGCCGCACGTGGAGATGGTGCTGGCCGATCCCAAGGGCTCGGTGCTGCACGACCTGGTCACGACCGGCAAGATCCAGAAACCGGCCGGCTCGTGGCTGGTGGAAGGCATCGGCGAGGACTTCGTGCCGCCGGTGTGCGATCTGTCGCGCGTCAAGCGCGCCTACGAAATCACCGACGCGGAGAGCTTCTACACCGCACGCAATCTGCTGGCAAAGGAAGGAATTCTCGGCGGCTCGAGCAGCGGTACGCTGATGGCCGCGGCGTTGCGCTATTGCCGCGAGCAGAGCTCGCCGCGACGGGTGGTGACGCTGGTGCCCGACAGCGGCAATAAATATCTGGGCAAGATGTACAACGATTTCTGGATGTTCGACCAGGGACTGCTGGAGCGCCCCAAGCGCGGCAACGTGCTCGACCTGATCGTGCGGCGTTATCAGGAAGGCGGTGCCGTGACGCTGCGGTCGCAGGACACGCTGCTGCAGGCCTACCGCCGCATGCGGCTGTTCGACGTGTCGCAGATTCCGGTCATGGAGCATGAGCGGGTGATCGGCATCGTCGATGAGTCGGATCTGGTGATGCATCTGCACACCGACCCGAAACGATTTCAGGACCCGGTCTCGACCGCGATGGTGACCAGCCTTGAGACCATCCCCCAAGATGCGCCCATCAGCGAGCTGCTGCCGGTGTTCCAGCGCGATCACGTGGCCATCGTGGCCGACCATGGCCACTTCGTCGGCGTGATTACCCGCATCGACCTGCTCAACTATCTGCGCAAGCAGCTCGGCTAGTGCGCCGTTCCATATAGTAGGCCCCATGAGCAAGCACCCGACCTCAACTCCGCCCAATCTGGCTTTTGCCACCCGCGCCATCCACGGCGGACAGGCGCCCGACCCGAGCACCGGCGCGGTCATGCCGCCGATCTACACCACCTCGACCTACGCGCAGAGCAGTCCGGGCGTGCACCAGGGTTACGAATATTCGCGCAGCCAGAATCCCACCCGCTTCGCCTACGAGCGCTGTGTCGCAGAGCTGGAGCAGGGTACGCGCGCGTTTGCGTTCGCCTCAGGCCTGGCCGCTACCGCGACGGTGCTCGAGCTGCTATCACCCGGCGATCACGTGATCGCCTCGGACGATATGTATGGCGGCAGCCGGCGCCTGTTTTCGCAGGTGCGCGCGCGTTCGGCCGCGTTGCAGTTCTCGTTCGTTGACATGCGCGACAACGCCGCGATCGAGGCGGCGATAGGGCCGCAGACGCGCCTGATCTGGGTCGAGACGCCGACCAATCCGATGCTGAAACTGGCGGATCTGACCGCGATCGCCGCGATTGCGCGCCGCCGCGGGCTGCTGGCGGCCGCCGACAACACGTTTGCCACCCCGTATCTGCAGCGCCCGCTGACCTTGGGATTCGATCTGGTGATGCACTCGGGGACCAAGTATCTGAGTGGACACTCGGACGTGGTCAACGGCGTGCTGGTGGCTGGTGACAAGGCCGAGCTAGCCGAGCGATTGGCATATCTGCAGAACTCGGTCGGTGCGATCGCCGGCCCGTTCGATGCGTTTCTGGCGCTGCGCGGGGTCAAGACTCTGGCGGTGCGCATGCAGCGCCATTGCGAGAATGCGCTGGAGCTGGCCAACTTTCTGGAGCGTCATCCGCGCGTGCAGCGCGTGCACTATCCAGGCCTGGCTTCGCACCCGCAGCACGCCCTAGCGCGCAAGCAGATGCGCGAGGCGGGCGGCGGCCCCGGCTTTGGCGGCATGATCTCGGTGGAGCTCAAGGGCACGGTGCAGGATGCCAAGCGTTTTCTGGAACGTTGCCAGATCTTCACGCTGGCCGAGTCGCTCGGAGGCGTGGAAAGTCTGATCGAGCACCCGGCGATCATGACGCACGCCAGCGTGCCAGCGGAAGCGCGCGCGGCGCTCGGGATCACCGACACGCTGTGTCGGGTGTCGGTCGGCATCGAGGACGTGCAGGATTTGAAGTCGGATCTGCAGCAGGCACTGCAATAGTATCGCGATGCGGCTCAAGCATCTGATTCCGGTCACGGCGTTGCTGTTTGCGCCGTGGGTCCGGGGTGCTGACCCCCAGTCTTACACGGTGCACATCCAGGGGCCCGGCTACGGCGCGCTGGATGCGGCGCTGAAGGCGAGCTCACAGCTGCAGTCGCTGCGCACCAGCGCGCCCGCCGGTCCGTTCGCGCTGATCGGACGTGCCGAGGGGGATGTCGAGCGGCTGCGAACGGTGCTCGAGAGTTTCGGCTACTACCGCTCGCAGGTCAGCATCACGATTCTCGGCCGACCATTGGATGATGTCGGACTGCGAACGGCGATGGAGGCGTTGCCGGCCGGCAAGGACGCACCAGTCCAGATTGCCGTGCAGACCGGCCCGCTGTATCACCTGCGCCGGATCACGATCGAGGGTGACATCAGCGACAAGGCGCGCAGCGCATTCACTCTTCAGAGCGGCGACCCGGCGATCGCCAGCGACGTGCTGGCAGCCGGGCAACGGCTGCTGGAGGCGGTCGAGGAAGAGGGCCATGCGTATGCCAAACTCGAGGAGCCGGTGGCCTACCAGGATGCCAATGAACCGGCACTCGACGTCACGTTCACCATCACACCCGGACCGGTGTACCACATCGGTGAGATCCACTTCGAGGGCATGAAGCGCATGCACGAGAGCTACCTGCGGCGGCGAGTGAAGCTGTACAGCGGTGATCTGTACGGGCCGGGCCGGATTGAGCGCGCGCGGACCGATCTGCTCGGGCTTGGGACCTTCGCCGGGGTGAGCTTGCGACTGCCGAAGCAGGAAGAGGTTCAAGGCGACAGCGTGCCGATCACCTTCCTGGTCAAGGAACGCAAGCTGCACGCGGTCAGCGTGACAGCGGCTTATTCCAGCGACCTGGGCGGCAGCGGTGGCGTGACCTGGACCGACCGCAACCTGTTTGGCAACGCCGAGCAGCTCACCCTGGGCGCCAGCATCATCAACTGGGGCGGCAGCGATACCACCGGCCTGGGCTACGATCTGACCGCGCAGCTCACCAAGCCGGATTTCGGACGGCTCGATCAGTCGCTGCAGCTGAGCGCCAGCGCGCTGCAGCAGAATCTGATCGCCTACGATCAGACCGCGCAGATCGGCGCGATCACGTTGAGCCGCAAGCTCACCGCCAAATGGAGCGTCGGCGTGGGTCTGAGTCTGGAGCAGGAGAAAATTTTGCAACAGAGCAGCGACTTCTATTATTCGCTGTTCGCGATTCCGCTCACGGCAAAATTCGACAGCACCGGCTTGAGCAATCCGCTGCTGGACCCGCAGCACGGCGTGCGGTTGTCGCTGTCAGTCACTCCGACCAAGTCGATCGGCCATCCTGACGCTACCTTCGTGATTTTCCAGGCCAATACCTCAACCTATCTGGATCTGGCGCGTTTCGGTTGGAATGACCCCGGACGCAGCGTGTTTGCCGTGCGTGGCCTGTTCGCCCAGGCACACGGAGCCGGGCAGTTCAGCCTGCCGCCCGATCAGCGTTTCTACGCCGGCGGCAGTGCCACCGTTCGCGGTTACGCCTACCAGTCGGTCGGGCCTGTGTTTACAAAGCCGAAGCTGGTTAATGGTGTTCTCCAGGCCAACTGCACGACCTCCACTCCGACCGGCCCGGAGCCCACGGTGCCCGGCAGCTCGCAGCCTATTCCCTGCGGCGGAACCGACCTGGTGGCCGGCGGCATCGAATTTCGACAACGCTTCGGCGAGCATTTCGGCGGCGCACTGTTCCTCGATGCCGGCAAGGTCACGACCGACCCGCGTCCATTCGAAGGCCGCCCCAGCATCGGCTATGGCGCCGGGATCCGCTATTACACGCCCATCGGCCCGATCCGCTTCGATGTGGCCGCACCGGTGCATCGCCTGCAGGGCGGCGATGTGATCGAGGTCTACATCGGCCTCGGGCAGGCTTTCTAGATGATGCGACGCTGGCGTGTGGCCGCGATCGCAGCCGCCGTGCTGGTAGCAGTGCCGCTGCTGTTATGCATCGGGCTGCTGGTGCTGGGCAATACCGATCGCGGGCGGCGCCTCATCGAAGCCAGCACGGAGCATTTCAGCCGCGGCCGCGTGGTGCTGCAGGGCCTGAGCGGCCGCTTCCCTGATCACCTTCGGCTGGAACGCCTCGAAATTCGTGATCCGCAGGGCACCTGGCTCGATGCCGAGCGAGTGCAGCTCGACTGGTCGCCGCTGCCGATGTTGGGCAAAAACCTCAAGGCATCGTATCTGCACGCGGTGCGCGTGGCGATGGAACGTCAACCACACTACCCGCCATCGCTGCCTCCGCGTCCATCCCGGGGCTTGTGGCTGCACTCGCTGCGCATCGACACCATCCAGATCGAGCGCGGCGAACTCGGGGCATCGCTGGTGGGTAATCGCGTGGCGCTGCGTCTTTCGGGCGGCGTCGACATTCATTCGTGGGAGCAGGCGCAGGCGCAGCTCACGGCGCAGCGGCTGGACGAGGTGCCCGCGGTGTATCGGGCATCGACGCATCTGGACGGCACGCATGTTCAGGGTCAGCTCGACGTCGAGGAAGATGCCGAGGGGCCGCTGGCGCATCTGATTCGCCTGCCCGATCTGGGCGCGCTGGCGGTGCATCTGCAGATCGACGGGCCGCGCTCGCAAGTGAAGACGCAGCTGTCGGGCCGCGGCGGCCCCCTGCAGGCAAAGATCGATGGCACGGTGGATCTGCTGGAGCGATCCGCGGCCCTGCAGGTGTCGCTGGATGCCCCGGCGATGAGCCCACGCCCGGACCTGTCGTGGCGCAGTCTTGCGTTGCACGGCTATTGGAATGGCACGCTCGCAGCGCCGGTCACCAGCGCGCAGCTGACGCTGGCCGATCTGGCTGAAGGACCGGTGCACCTGCAAGCGCTGAGCGCCACGTTGAGCGGTGAGGGCAGCGCGCTGTCGTTGCAGGCCGCACTCACGGGCCTTCAACTGCCCAACTCGAGCGGCGGCAGCGTGCTGGCGCACTCTCCGGTGCAGCTGCACGCGGAAGGCTATCTGGCCGATCCCCAGCGGCCGGTGTTTTTCACGCTGTCGCATCCGCTGCTGACGGTGACCAATGGTCGCTGGAACATCGGCGGGCCGGCGAGCTTGTCAGCCAGCATCAACGATCTGGCACCAGTCGCCGCGCTCGCCAAGCTCGATCTAAAAGGACGCGGCTCGGTGCAGTTGAAACTCTATGGCCAAAGCCCGACCCGGCGGCTGGATGTGCTGGGCGAGTTGCAGGTCACCGGTGGCGATCCGCAGCTGATGCGAGTGTTCGGGCCGCAAACCCGATTCAACGCGACCCTGGCGTTCAAGGACACGGGCACCGAGATCGAGCGCTCGCAGGTGACGGCGCCCAAGGCCCAGGCCTCGGTGCGCGGACGAGCCCTGCCCAGTGCGCTCGATCTGAATTTCAAAGCCGCATTGCCGGATCTTGCCGCGCTGTCGCCGGCGCTCGGTGGGTCGCTCAGCGGCAGCGGCGAACTGCAGGGCGCCGCTCCGAGCCTGACACTCACGGCCGAGGTCGACGGCAGAATGTTCGCGCACGGCACATCGCCCGGGCCAATCCATCTGAGCCTGCGTGCGCACGATCTGCCCCAGCGACCCAATGGGCGCGTCGATCTGTCCGGCGTGCTGGACGGCTCGCCGCTGCGTCTGACCGCGAGCCTGGCGCGCGAGAACGACGGGCTGCTGAGCGCGCGCGTCGAGCACGGCGAGTGGAAGAGCGCGCGCCTGGGCGGGGCGCTGCGTATCGATCCGGCCGGCGGCGCGCCGCAGGGGCGGCTCGATCTGAAGTGGGGCCACCTGGAGGACCTGGACCATCTCACCGCAAGCAGCCTGCGAGGCCAGGTCGAAGCCTCGGTGGTGTTCGAGCGCGAGCGAGCACGAAGTCTTGCGCACCTGAACGTGGAAGCGCACGACGCCGGCGTGAGTGCGCAACAACTGGCGCTGCTGCAGGTTCACGGCGACATCATCGAACCGCTGCGCCATCCGCTGCTGGCCTTGCAGATCGGTACCCAAGCGGTGCGTGCCGGCACCTCCCTGAAGATCAACGCCGACGTGCGCGGTCCGGTGATGACACCGCGGCTGCGACTGTCCGGCACGGTGCAACCGGCCGGTGCGCCGGCGGCGCAGTGCGAGTCGGTCGCTCAGCTTGATCTGCAACGACGCGAGTTGCATCTGCACGCGCTACACATCGACTATCGCAATCAGAAACTGCGACTGCAGCAAACCGCCAACATCGCCTTCGGCGACGGCATCGTGTTGTCGCCGCTGCAATTGACGATTGCCGATACCCAGCTGCAGGCCAGCGGCCGCCTGACCCCGACGCTGGCGCTGAAGGCATCGGTGCATAATTTCACCCCCGAGCGGTTGCGCTTTTTGTGGCCGGACGTCGGCGCCGAAGGCCATGCGGAGGCGGAGCTGGATCTGACCGGCAGCCTCGACAAGCCGCAGGGGCAGATTCACCTTAAGGCACGCGATCTGCGGCCCAGCAATGGCGCGGCCCGCGGCCTGCCGGCGACCGACATCGACGCCAGCGCGCAGCTCACGCCTCAGGGCGCGCAGCTGGATCTGCGCATGCATGCCGGCGACGGACTGCAGCTCAGTGCCACGGGCCAGGCACCGCTCGGACGCGATGCCCCCATGGATTTGAAAGTCAGCGGCAGCTTCAATCTCAATGCTGCCAATCCGATCATTGAGGCGAGCGGTCAGCGACTGCTCGGACAGGCCAAGGTGGACGCCGAATTCGAGGGCACGATCGCGGCGCCGCAGGCGCATGGCTCGCTGGTCCTCAGCAATGGGGATTTCCAGGACTATCCGCGCGGCGCGCACCTGAGCGACATTAACCTGACACTCAGCGGTGCGGGCGAACAGGTGAAGCTGGAGAAATTCAGCGCCCAGGCCGGCGGCGGTACGGTCAGCGCCAGCGGCACCCTGGGCCTGGGCGCCGGCGAATGGCCGGTGGCGCTCGAACTCACTGCCAAGGGCGCCAAGCCGCTGGCGAGCGATCTGCTCACCGCGGTGTTCGACATGGACCTGAAGGTGTCCGGCGGACTTCGCAGTCAGCTGAAGATCACCGGCGGCACGCAGATCGATCACGCCGACATCAACATTCCCAACGCGCTGCCGCCCAACGTGGCGGTGCTCAAGGTAGTGCGCCCTGGCCAGACGGCTGCGCCGCCCCCGCCTGCGCATCGTCTGGTGGCGGCGCTCGACCTGAGCGTGGATGCGCCCCGGGCCGTGTTCGTGCGTGGGCGCGGTGTCAACGCCGAGGTCGGAGGCAAGTTGCACATCGGCGGCTCCACCGCGGCACCCGATGTCAGCGGCGGGTTCGACTTGCGCAACGGCACGGTCAACCTGGGCGGCGCGACGCTGAACTTCACCGAGGGCCGCGTGAGCTTCAATGGCAGCGGCGTGCGGCACAAGATTGATCCAACGCTGGATTTAACGGCCAGCAGCACGGTAGCCGGCGGCACCGCCAAGCTGAATGTCGGCGGCTATGCCGATGCGCCGACGATCACTCTGAGCAGTACGCCAGAGATGCCACAGGACGAAATCCTCTCGCGGCTGCTGTTTGGCGTCAGCGTCACGCAGCTGACGCCGCTGCAGCTGGCGCAGATCGGCACCGCGCTGGCCTCGATCGGCGGCATCGGCGGCGGGGTGAACCCGATCAACGCGGTGCAAAAGATGCTCGGCCTGGACCGGCTGGCGATCTCGGGCGGCTCCAATGGCACGACCGCAGCGCCCGGTGCGCCGGCCACGGAAACCAGCAATGCCGCCACCATCGAGGCCGGACGCTACGTGTCGCGGCGCGTGTTCGTCGGCGCCAAGCAGAGTACCGCCGGCGTGACGCAGGCGGAGGTGCAGGTGGACCTTACCCGCAGCCTGAAATTGCAGAGCACGGTGGGCACCGGCGGCGGCACGGTGCAGGGCGCCACGCCGCAGAACGATCCGGGCAACAGCGTCGGCCTGACCTACCAGTTCGAGTATTGAATCTTCAACCCAGCAGGCCGAGCACGCAGGCGCGCACCGCCGCGGCCGTCTTGTTGGTGGCGTTAAGCTTCTTGACCACGTTGCTGATATGAAAGGTCACGGTGCGCACCGACAGGCCCATGATCTCGGCGATCTCGGCCGTGGTCTTGCCTTCGGCAGTCCAGCGGATCACCGCCGTCTCGCGTGCTGACAGCCGCACGTTCGCCTCGGGCACCATCTTGCGCACCAGTATCCGGGTCATTGAGATGTGGGCGATCTGCGTCAGCCATGAGAGCCGGAAATTCTTTTCCTGCATCTCCTCATCGGTGAGCTCATCGTGCGAGCGCGCCACGGTGAACATGCCGAGAGTGCCGTAGGCGTCGCGACAAGGCTGCGCCCAGCCATAGCGCAGTCCGTGCATGCGGGCCTCTTCCCAGAACGGCCGTGCCCCGGCGAAGAATTCGTCGCTCCAGATCACCGGCAGCGGCGAGCGCAAGCCGTGCTGCACAGTCGGATCCACGGCCAGGTAATTCTCGCGCGCGTACTGTCCCTGCCACTCGCTCGGGTAATTGTTGAACATTACAATGCGCTGCCGCGTCAACGGCAGCGGCGGGCGCACCCCATAGGCGCAGTAGTCGAATCCTAACCGTCGGGCGATGTCGGCGAGCTTATCGAAGATCCGATGCTCATTGTCTTCGCTCAACAACGCCTGCAGTTGGTCATCCTGCCAGGGTTTCACGGTGGCTCCGGGCGTGCGGTCCTGTCTTCCGCCGCCTTGATTCGGGCTGTCAAGTATTACACTACAGCATTATTTGCGGTCCGTGTACTGTTGCGCCCAATGAGGGGTACGCAGACATGATGTCAGGGGCCCTGCGCCTGTCCGATGACGGTTATGTACGCCTGACCTTGGCGGCGTTGCGCACCATCAAACTCACTCATCTGATATCGGAGCTCGACCCCGACACGCGGCCCTCGCCCTGCCGCGCCAGCGGCGCAAGCGCGGCCTCGATCGTCGGCTTCACCGAGTGGGTCAGCCATACCACGCCGGCATTGTCGCTCGGGTGGGACTGGCGCATCGCGACCATCGCGGGCCAGGTGCGCTACGAGCGTGAAGGCGAAGTGCGCAGCAACGCGATGCTGATCAACGTGCGCGGACGCGATCTCGGCGAGACCGCCAGCGGCGTGCTGTTGTGCATCGCAGTCGATAGGCTGGAATGGAAGCAGGTGGTCGACGATTACATCAGCAATCGCTACGCCCGCCACCTGTCAACTCTTACAGTTACCGAGAGCCGAACGAGCCTCTAGATATAGCCCTCGTCTGTGACCAACGCAGCGAGGATGCTATGCAAGTCATCTCGGGGGATGCCGCGGGCCTGCCGCAGGGCTACTACGGTCGGGTGACTCACTACCGCCATCGGGTATTCGTCGAGCAGCTCGGCTGGCACCTGGACGTCAAGGATGGCGCCGAGACCGATCAATTCGACCGGCCGGACACGGTGTACGTGATGGTCGAGGACGAGGCCGGAAATATCGCCGGCTGCTCGCGCCTGCTGCAGACCACGCGCCCGTATTTGCTGGGTGAGGTGTTTCCGCAGCTGCTCAATGGGCTGCCGCCGCCGCGTGATGCCGCCGTGTGGGAGCTGTCGCGGTTTGCGGCGATGGATTTCAATGCGCGCGCGGCCACGCCGCTGGCCCAGTTCTCCAATTCCGCGACCGCGTTGCTGATGCGCGCCTCGGTGGCGTGCGCGGCCGAACGCGGGGCACAGCGCCTGATCACGGTGTCGCCGGTCGGCATCGAGCGCCTGATCCGGCGTCTTGGGATCCGGGCACATCGGGCCGGACCGCCCATGGTCCTCGACGGGCACGCGATCTTCGCCTGCTGGATCGAAGTCGGGGGGGTCGAGCCGCCCTAGCGGTTGCCGCCGCTCAGCACACTCGATACCGTAGCCGGCGGAGGCACGGATCGATGCGATGCAACCGAAGTGCGGGGCTGGCGATGATGCTCGCGGGCACCGCGGCCTGCCTTGCGCCGCCGGTGCGCTCCCAGTCGCCGCGCAATATCGTGATCTTCGTGGCCGACGGACTGCGCGCCGGCTCGGTCAATGCAAACGATGCGCCGACGCTGGATGCGCTGCGCGCGCGTGGCGTGAGCTTTACCGACAGCCACTCGCTGTTCCCGACCTTCACCACTCCGAATGCCTCGGCCATCGCGACCGGCCATTATCTGGGCGACACCGGCGACTACAGCAATGCACTCTATCCGGGTTACCGACCGTTCGATGGCGGCAATTTCGGCCATGCGAGCGCCGGTGCCATTCCTTTCGTGGAGAACGATGCGGTGCTGGGGGATCTGGACGATCACTTCGAGGGCAACTACCTGGGTGAGGATACGCTGCTGGCGCTGGCGCGCCTGCCCGCACACCGCTACGGCACGGCCGCGATCGGCAAGCTCGGGCCGGCGGCGATCCAGGACGTCGCGCAGCTCGCGCCGGTGCAGCGCGCGTTCATCGTGCCGCACACGATCATCATCGATGATGCCACCGGTGCCGAGGCGCCGCCGCTGGCGGCGGATGTGCGCGCCTCGCTCGAGGACGCGGGATTGTCGCAAGAGCCGCCGCCCCGAGAGCAGCCGGCCGGCGACAGCCACACGCCCGGAACCTTGCAAGCCAACCTCGCGCAGCAGCGATACTTTGTCGCTGCGACCACGCAGGCGGTGCTGCCGCTGCTGCGCCGGCGCGGCCGTCCGTTCATCCTGGTGTACTGGTCGCGCGATCCGGACGGCAGCCAGCACAACCAGGGCGACAGCCTCAATGCGCTGTCACCAGGGATCAACGGGCCGACTTCCAAGGCCGGGGTGCGCAATGCCGACGATAACCTGCGCCAGATTCTGGATTATCTGCACTCCGACGCGCAGCTGGCGGCCTCGACCGACATCATCGTGACCTCCGATCACGGCTTTGCCACCATCAGCAAGCATGATGTCGACGCCGACCATCGTGCCACCGTCAGCTACAGTGCCAGTCAACACTACGAGGACGTGCCCGAGGGCTTCCTGCCGCCCGGATTCCTGGCGATCGATCTGGCGCACGCCCTCAAGCTACCGCTGTTCGACCCGGATCGCGTTGCGAATCTGGCCGACGGCTCGCCTGCCTACCTGCCGATTGGCGCGGGTGCGCATCCGCGCGCCGGACATGGCCTGATCGGTGGCAGCGGCCGCGCGCTCGATCAGACCGATGCCCAGGTCGTAGTGGCCGCCAACGGCGGCTCGGACCTGATCTACCTGCCGAACGGAGCGGCCGCCCTGGCGCGGCAGCTGGTCGGTATCCTGGCATCGCTCGACTACGTCGGCGCGTTGTTTGCCGATGATCGCTTCGGCGCGTTGCCGGGGGCATTACCGTTGTCGAGCATCGCGCTGCGCGGACACAGCAAGCTGCCGCGGCCGGCGATCGTGGTGAGCTTTGCGACCTTCGCGCTGCCCGCAGCCGAGGCGGCCGACGAGAACCCGCTACAGAATGCGGTTCAGATCGCCGACACATCGCTACAGCAGGGCCAGGGGATGCACGGCAGTTTTGGCCGCGACAATACTTATAATTTCATGGCCGCGGTCGGGCCGGACTTCAAATCCCACTATCGCGATTCGTTGCCGGTGAGCAACGCCGATATCGTTCCCACGGTGCTTCGGATCCTGGACTGGCCGGCGCACGCGCACGGCGCGCTAACCGGACGGGCGCTGGCCGAGGCGCTCGTAGGCGTGCCGGTGCCGCGGCAGCTGGGCGAGCGCTGTGTGGTGCAATCGCCACCGGCGGCCGATGGCCGGCGCACGGTACTGCAATATCAGCGTTATCGCACACGAGTGTATCCGGACCAGGCGTCGCTGGGCATCGTCCTACAGCAGGACAGGACCGGTTGCCAAATGCGCTGAGTTAGTATTCTTCCACGGCAGTAGCGGCGCCGCGAGCCGTGACTAACAGCTATGGAAGTACCTACAATGGCAACCAGAAGAAAGCACCCGGTCCCTCATCCCGTGGACAGCGACCAGCTCTACGAGCACCTGCAGGCAGTGATTCGCGACTCCGACGCCTTGTTGAAGGCGTCCGCATCCTATGCCGGCGACAAGATCGACGAGGCCAAGGCCCAGGCGACCGAGTCGCTCGCGGCCGCCAGAGAGCGGCTGGCCGAGGTGCAAAACGGCCTGACCGATCAGACGCGCGAGTACGCCGAGCGTGGCGATCAGTACGTGCGGGAAAATCCCTGGCAGTCGGTGGGCTTCGCCGCACTGGCCGGCTTCGTGCTGGGTGCTGTGCTGCTGCGATCCCGAGACTGATCGGCCCGATGGGCGCCCCCGCATGATCGAATCTCCGGGAAGATCTCCCGAGCCGCCGATCAGCGGATTTCTCGATTCCGTCGGCCGGCTGGTCATGACGGCGGTCGAAATGGCGCATACCCGGCTGGAGCTGGCGTTCCTGGAATTGCAGGAAGGGCTGGAGAGCCTGGTCGGTCTGGTGCTGTGGTCCGCCATCGCGGTGCTGGCGGGTGGCATGGGGCTGCTGTTCGGTGGCCTGGCGCTGATCTTCACCTTCTGGGACACGCATCGCATCCTGGTGGCGGTGCTGCTGATGGTCGGATTTCTGCTGCTGGCCGTGATTGCGGCCTGGGCAGCGCTGGTCAAGGTGCAGATCCAGCGCAACCTGTTCAGCGCCACCACCAGTGAGCTGGCCAAAGATCGTAGCGCCCTGAGGCTGCCGTCGTGACGCCGCGAGCGGCCGAATTCGCCCGTCGCCGCGGCGTGCTGCAATTGCGCTGCACGGCACAGCGCATTCGCCTGGCCGGCGCCCTGGGCGCCATCGAGCATGATCTACACAAGGTCGAGCGCGGCTTTTCAATGGTGAAAAAATTCAGCTGGTCGCCGCTGATCGTGACGGGTGGGCTATTGGCGCTCGGATTGCGTGCCGGCCGCAGTGCCGGATTATTGAGTCGCGCATTTTTGATCTTCGAGACCGTACAGCGCATCCGTCGTTCGCTGACCAAGCAGGAGTAAGCCATGAGGTCAGGTAATAAGAACCGATCCGCGGTAACCCCGGCGCGCTCGCGAGCGCGTCTCGCTACCAAGGCCGCGCGCCGCGCGCCCAAGGCGCCCGCTGCCACGGCGAACCAGAAGCTCGATCGGGTACTCGATCAGGAGCTGGAGGACACCTTCCCGGCGAGCGATCCGCTGCCGTGGAGTCACGAGGTCAAGTGAAGGCGCCGGTGCCGCCTTGAGCTTGCCGCATTTCCGGCTGACCGTTCCGGTCGGCGCCGTCGATCACAGTCTGGGACCGGCACATGCGCCGGTCACGGTGATCGAGTACGGCGATTTCGAGTGTCCGAACTGCAAGCAGGCCGCGCCCGCCGTCAAGCTGCTGCTGGAGCGCTTTGCCGAGCGCGTGCGTTTCGTGTTCCGGCATTTCCCGCTCGAGGAGGTCCATCCGCATGCGCTGGCAGCGGCCGAGACGGCCGAATGCGCGGCCGCGCAGGAACGCTTCTGGCCGATGCACGACCTGCTGTTCGAACACCAGCTGCAGCTCAAGACCCACCAGCTGCACGAGTACGCGGCGCAGCTGCAACTCGATCTGACGCGCTACAGCGCTGAGATCGATGACCACGTCTACCTGCAACGCATCCGCGAACACCAGCAGGGCGCGCGCGACAGTGGCGTGCGTGGTACGCCGACGTTCTTCGTCAACGGCAAGATCCAGGACGTCTCATTCGGGATCCACGCGCTGTTTCACGCGGTGGAAGCGCAGCTGCACGCCTGATCCTCAAGGCTCGATCAGCGCTTATTGCTTGGACTTCTGCTCGCAGGCATCGACTAGCTTGCTCGAAAATTGACTGAACGCGACGCGAGCCTCGCTCCAGGGGTCGCGGGCCGGCGAGCTCGGCCGCAGATTGTCGGTGAAATACTGATGATTGACGGTGGCCAGCACCTGGCCGTCGGACCCGAGCACGCGGCCAGTCAGGGCCGCACCGCCGTTGCGATACACGGTGCGAATCGGATCCAGCCCGGGCTGATCGGACTGCTGCTTCATGGTCGGGTGGGTCGGCGCGGCCCGATCCAGCACCACGTTCAGGGTCAGATGGCAGCCGCCGCGCCCGGCCTTGAGCGACTGCGACAGGCTGTGGGCGATCTCGGCGCGCAGCGTGGCCACTTCGTGCGCGCCATACTGATCCTCGAACGAGCGCTGGTAGCCGGGCGCGAACTGCACCGAATCGGGCGAGAAATCCGCTGCCACCGCGAGCGGCAGGGCCGACAGCACGGCCAGCGCGAGGGACAGGGCGTAGCGGCCAGAGCGGGTCATGACGGGCGTCCTTTCGTGCCAAGGGTCGTGAGAAACTTGTCTAACCCGTGGGTGTGGTCCCGACGGGCGTAAGTTGCTGACGGCAGGGGAGTACGTCATGAAGGTCTCGCTTCCGGCGCTGCTGAGCGTCAATGGTGGATATGTAGACAGCGCCGGCTATCTGGCGTTGCAGGGCCTGTTCAGTTCGCATGTGACCGGCAATTTTGTCACGCTCGGAGCGGCGCTGGTCCTGGGCTCCACCGGCGTGGTGGCCAAGCTGATCGCGCTGCCGCTGTTCTGCCTGGTGGTGGCGCTGGTGCGCCTGCTGGGCTACGTGCTGGCGCCGCGCACCGGTACCCAGTTGCACGTGCTGTTGGGAGTGATGGTGGTGCTGCTGCTGGCCGCCGCGGTGCTGGCGGTGCGTCTGGGTCCGTTTCCCAATGGTGATGTCTGGCCGGCGCTGGTCACCGGCATGACATTGGTATCGGCCATGGCCGTTCAGAACGCGGTGCAACGCCTGCACCTGGGCGCCATGCCGCCGACCACGATCATGACCGGCAACGCCACCCAGGCGATGATCGACCTGGTGGATCTGCTGCGCGGAACCGCCAAGGAAGACCCGGTGCGCCAGCGCCTGCGCCACATCGGCGCCAACATGCTGGGGTTTGCGGCCGGCTGCTCGCTGGCGGCGCTGCTGTTCGTGTACCTGAAGACCTGGTGTTTTGCGGTCCCGCCGGTGCTGGCGGCGCTGGCACTGGCGCTGGCCTGACGGCCAATGGCCTGCGGTGCCGTCAGATTGCGATTTGATGACAAAAGCGGGTAATAATGTGCAAATCGGCGGCTTATGCCGCAGCCGCTATCCGATTAGAACCATCATGTCCGACCCCCCCTCGTTGCCACCCTGGGACGCACGCCTGGCGCGCCGGCTGGTCACGCCGCTCAAGAACAGCTGGGTCACGCCCAACTACCTGACGACGGTGCGGCTGGGTGTCGGGCTGGCCGCGGCCTTTGCTTTAGGCCATGGGAGCTACGGTTGGTCCAACCTCGGCGCGGTGCTGTTGATCCTGTCGAATTTTCTCGATCACACCGACGGTGAATTGGCGCGCATCAGCGGCAAGAGCAGCCGCATCGGCCACGTCTACGACCTGGCCAGCGACGCGGTGGTCACGTTTCTGCTGTTTCTGGCCATTGGCGTCGGCGTGGCGGCCGGGCCGGACGCCAACCTGCCATTACCGGGTCTGGTGCTCGGAGTGATCAGCGGCACCGCCGTCGCCCTGATCTTTTTCCTGCGCATGCGCATTGAGGAGCTGGGCGGCAAGGCTGCCAGCCGCCAGGCTGCCGTGGGCGGCTTCGAGACTGAGGACGTACTCTACCTGTTGCCGCTGGTCACGCTGTGCGACGGGGTGCTGCCGTTCCTGATTGCCGCCTCGATCGGCGCGCCGCTGTTCGCCGTCTGGGTGGTCGTGGATTACCGGCGCGTGCTGCAGCGGACGCAGTCGGCCGGCGCCGCGTCGACCTCGGGGGCGACCTGACCAGCGCAGCGGAGGAGTTCGCCGGGCAGGGTGCCTTCCTCTACCTGCCGGAATTTCTCCCGCCCGAGACCACCGCGCAGCTGATCGCCGCGGTCGATGCCACCGAAAGCGTCGTCAACCGCAACTACCTGCCGGGGCACAAGCGCGGTGGCAGCGTCAGTCGCCACGCGATCGATAGGCTGGCGCCCGCGATCGCGCAGCTGTATCGCTCCGCGGCGCTGATCGAATGGCTCAACCAGGTGTCGGGCGAGCACCTGCTGCCCTGTCCGCCGCAGGACGCGCATGCCTACGCGCTCTATTGGTATACGCAGCCGGGTGATCACATCGGCTGGCATTACGACACTTCGTATTACGCCGGGCGCCGCTACACGCTGCTGTTCGGGGTGGTCGACAATTCCTCCAGCCGGCTGGAGTACCAGCTGCACACGCGCGAGCCGGGGCGAGCGATGGTGGCCGGGTCGATCCAGATCCCACCCGGCGGCCTGGTGTTCTTCAACGGCGATGCCTTGCGTCATCGGATCACGCCGCTCGGCCAGGGCGAAAGGCGTGTGTCGCTGACGTTCGAATATGTGACCGACCCGCGCATGCATCGCTGGTGGCGGCTGATCTCCAACATGAAGGATGCCTTCGGATACTTCGGGTTCCGGCAGGTGTTTCAGCGATGAGCCGGAACGCGATCTGGCTGCTGTCGGCCGGCGCGCTGCTATTCATCGGCGTGCTGGTGTCACAAGGGCTGCCGGGAGTATTCGCCACGTTGACCCTGGCAGGCTGGGGCATCGTGTTGGTCGCGCTGTTTCACGTGCTGCCCCTGCTGATCGATGCGGTGGCGATTCGGGTGCTGTTTCGCGCGCCGGCAGCGCGTGGCGCGCTGCGCGATGCGGTGCTGGCGCGCTGGGCCGGTGAATCGGTCAACAGTCTAATGCCGGGCGGACAGCTCGGTGGGCCGGTGCTGATGGCGCGCGATCTGGCACGCCGGGGCATGCCGATGGCGGACGCCGCCGCCGCGATCACGGTCAGCACCACGTTTCAGACCTTCGCGCAGATCGTGTTTGCACTGGCCGGCGCGGCCACGCTGGGGGCACGCTCGGGGGCGCCGTCAGAACACGCCATCGCGGTGCCATTGCTGCTGTCGAGCGGACTGCTGGCGGTCACGGTGTCGGGGTTCTACCTGGTGCAGCGGCGCGGACTTTATCGCGGCCTGACACGCACCAGCGCGCGGCTGTTTCGCAAGCGCAACTGGGCCGACTTACTGGCCCAGGCCGAGGCGATCGACCAGGCGGTCGAGCAGACCCACCGGCGTCGCGGGGCGGTCGCGGCCAGCTTCGTGCTGAGCCTGATCGGTTGGGTGGTGGGTACGATCGAGGTGTATCTGCTGCTGCAGTTCCTGCGCTCGCCGGTCAGCTGGAGCGACGCTCTGGTGCTGGAATCCCTGGGGCAGGCGATCCGCGGCGCCGCGTTCGCCGTGCCCGGGGCACTGGGCGTGCAGGAGAGCGGCTATCTGCTGCTCGGTCCGCTGGTGGGTCTGACGCCGGACACCGCGCTGGCGCTGTCGCTTGCCAAACGCGCGCGCGAGCTGCTGCTGGGTGTGCCCGGATTGCTGTACCTGCAGCTCGGGGCACGCGATTGGTGGCGCCGGCGCGTGCTGTGCGCCGGCGCGGGCGATTGAGCCTGCCGGCCAGCCTGCGTGCGCGCCGTTATCCTTGCCGCGGGCCGTGGCCTGCGACTGAAGCAGGCCGCCACCGAGCAATCGCCGAAGTGCCTGCTGCAGTTCGGCGGCGCCAGCCTGCTCGAGCGCCACCTGGTGCGATTGCGCAGCGTCGGAGTGGAAGAGGTGGTGCTGGCACTGGGCTTTCGCCACGAGCTGGTGCGGGCGGAGCTGGAGCGGCTGCGCTGGCGGCCGCAGCCGCAGATCATACTGAACCCGCGCTTCGAGCTCGGTAGCCTGCTCACCGTGCATACCGTGGCCGAACCGCTGACACGCGGCGGCGATGTGCTGCTGATGGATGCCGATGTGCTGTACCACCAGCGCGTCATCGCGGCTCTCGCGGCCGGTACCGAGCCGGTCAATCGGCTACTGATGGATCGGGAATTCGAGGCCGGGGACGAACCGGTCAAGGTATGCCTGTCCGGCGGCATTCCGATCGAGTTGCGTAAGCAGCTGGCCCCTGACCTGTCATACGATACTATCGGTGAATCGATCGGATTCTTCCGCTTCGAGCAGGCCGGCGCGCGCCGACTGGCGTCGATCGTGGCCGGCTACGTGGCGGCGGCGCGTCTGGACACGCCGTACGAGGAAGCGGTGCGCGACCTGCTGCAGGAACGCAGCCAGGTGGTGGAAGTCGCCGACGTGACCGGCAGTCCATGGATCGAAATTGATTTTCCCGAGGACGTGATCCGTGCGGCACAGGAAGTACTGCCGTGGATCTGATGACAGTCAGAAAGGCAACAACATGAGAGCGCCGACCGATTCTCATAACAGGAGTCCCGATGGCGACGGCGCCGAGCCGGAGATCGCCAGCAGCCGCAGCGCCAAGCTGCGCTCGATGCTCGAGAGTGATCGGCTGGAGTTCCTGCTCGAGGCGCACAACGGCCTGTCGGCACGCATCGTGCGCGAGGCCGGATTCGGCGGCATCTGGGCATCCGGCCTGTCGATCTCGGCTCAATTTGGCGTGCGCGACAACAATGAGGCCAGCTGGACCCAGGTGGTGGACGTGCTGGAGTTCATGGCCGACGCCTCCGATCTGCCGATCCTGCTGGATGGGGATACCGGCTACGGAAATTTCAACAACATGCGCCGGCTGGTGCGCAAGCTCGAGCAGCGCGGCATCGCCGGCGTGTGCATCGAGGACAAGCAATTTCCCAAGACCAACAGCTTCCTGAACAGTGAGCGTCAGCCGCTGGCCGATATCGCCGAATTCGCCGGCAAGATCGCCGCGGGCAAGGCCACCCAAAGCGATCCGAATTTCTCCATCGTCGCGAGGGTCGAGGCGCTGATCGCCGGCTGGGGCATGGAGGAGGCGCTGCGACGCGCCGAAGCGTACCGGCGTGCCGGGGCCGATGCCATCCTGATCCACAGCAAGCTGTCGCGACCCGACGAGATCGTGAGCTTCGCGCGCGAGTGGGCGCGGCGCGCCCCACTGGTGATCGTGCCGACACGCTACTACAGCACGCCGACCGATGTGTTCCGCGACGCCGGCATCAGCGTGGCGATCTGGGCCAACCACATGGTGCGGGCCTCCGCCGCGGCGATGCAGAGCGTGGCCAAGGATATCTACGAGAGTGAAACCCTGGTCAATGTCGAGGACCGCATCGCTCCGGTGAAGGAGATCTTTCGACTGCAGGACGCGGATGAGTACGAGGCCGCCGAGCGCATCTATCTGTCGGGCTCGGCCAGCGCGCGCGCGGCGGTGGTGCTGGCCGCAAGCCGCGGGCGCGGGCTGGAAGCGGTCACCACCGATCGGCCCAAGGTGATGCTGCCGGTGGCCGGCAAGCCACTGCTGCGCCACCTGATCGACGCCTTCAAGAAGGAGGGCATCAACGACATCAGCGTGGTCGGCGGCTATCGCGTCGACGCCATCGACACCCGCGGCATCAAATTGATCGTCAACGAGCGCTACGAGCACACCGGCGAGCTGGGTTCGCTCGCCTGCGCGATCGACACACTCGCCTGCGGCACGCTGATTGCCTACGGCGACCTGCTGTTTCGCAGCTACCTGCTGCGCGACCTGGTGGCCAGCAGCGCCGACTTCTCGGTAGTGGTGGATTCGTCGATCAACGGCGAATTCAATCGCACCGTGCGTGACTTCGCCTATTGCTCCCGTGGCGATGATCGCGGCCTGTTCGGTACGCCGGTGATGCTGGAGCGCGTGGTCAGCGGATCGGAATCGGTCGCTGGTGCGCACGGACGCTGGATCGGACTGCTGAACGTCAGCCAGCGTGGCCTTCCGCAGCTGCACTCGACCCTGGCAAGTCTCAAGGCGCGCTCCGACTTCGATACCCTGGACATGCCCGCATTGCTCAACGCGCTGCACGAGGACGGGGCGCAGATCGAGGTGTCGTACGTGCACGGTCACTGGCGCGGGGTCAACGATCTGGATGACTATCTGCTCGCCGCGGATTTCGCGCAGGCACAGAGCCCGTTCCAGAGCGGGCAATGATTGAAGCGCGGGAGTTCATCGAGACAGCGCGCGCGCACGGCTTCGAGTGGTACGCGGGAGTGCCGTGTTCGTACCTCACGCCGTTCATCAACTATGTTCTGCAGGACCCGTCGCTACACTACCTGTCGATGGCGAACGAGGGCGATGCGATCGCGTTGATCGCGGGGATAGCGTTGGCCGGCGCCCCTGGCCTCAAGCACCGACGTGGCGTGTCGATGATGCAAAATTCCGGGCTCGGCAATGCGGTCAGCCCGCTGACCTCGCTGACCTGGGTGTTCCGCTTGCCGCAGCTGCTGGTGTTGACTTGGCGCGCGCAGCCGGGCGTGCCGGATGAGCCGCAGCACGCGCTGATGGGTCCGATCACTCCGACCCTGCTCGACACGATGCAGATTCCCTGGGAACTGTTCCCGACCACCAGCGCCGCCATCGCTCCGGCGCTGGAGCGGGCCGTGCGCCACATGGACGCGACCGGACGGCCGTACGCGCTGCTGATGCAAAAGGGCAGCGTCGCCTCCTATCCGCTCAAACCGGGCAGCGAGCTTACGCCGCGGCGCGCGCGCGCGGCGCCCAGCATCGCTCCGCGCGCGAGTGCCGCAGCGCCACCACCCTCGCGCCGCGAAGCCCTGCAATGCGTGATCGAGGCCTCGCCGAGTGAGTCCACGGCGGTGCTGGCGTCCACCGGTTACTGCGGCCGCGAGCTGTACGCGCTCGCCGATCGCCCCAATCATTTCTATATGGTCGGCTCCATGGGCTGCATGGTGCCGCTGGCGCTCGGGCTGGCGCTCGCCCGCCCGGATCTGCGCGTGATCGCGCTCGATGGGGACGGCGCGGCACTGATGCGCCTGGGTGCGCTCGCCACGGTCGGAGCTTACGGACCCTCGAACCTGCAGCATCTGCTGCTCGACAACAGCGCGCATGAATCCACCGGCGGTCAGGCGACGGTGTCGGCGCATCTCTCGTTCGCCGAGGTGGCGGCCGGCTGCGGCTATGCCTCGGCGCTGGATGCGGCCGAGTTGCAGCAGTTAGAGAGCTGGCTGCGGCAAAGGCCGCTCGACGGACCGCGCTTTGCCTGCATCCGCACGCGGCTGGGCACGCCGCGTGATCTGCCACGACCGTCGATCGCTCCGCTCGAGGTCAAGCGGCGGCTGATGCAGCATTTTAATGTTGAGGCGGGAGTTCATTAGTGTTGCTGCTCAATCCGGGTCCGGTCACCGTGAGCGAGCGCGTACGAGGCAGCCTTGCGCAGCCCGACCTGTGTCACCGCGAGAGCGAGTTCTTCGATCTGCAGGACGAGGCACGCGCACGACTTCTGGCGGTGTACGGCCTGGATGCCGGACAGTGGAGTGCCGTGCTGATGACGGCTTCCGGCACCGGCGCGGTCGAGAGCATGATGGCCTCGCTGGTGCCGCGTATGGGGCGGGTACTGGTGGTGGACAACGGCGTCTACGGCGAGCGCATCGCGCAGATCTGCGCGCAATACCAGATCGCGCATGAGCGCCTGACCGGCGAGTGGCTGGCGGCGCCCGATGTGGCGGCGATCCGCACGCGTCTTCAGGGCGCGCCCGCGGGCACGCGCTTCACCCATCTGGCGATCGTGCATCACGAAACCACGACCGGCCGGCTGAATGATTTGCAGCCGCTGAGCCAACTGTGCGCTGAGCAGGGCGCGCAGCTGCTGGTCGATGGCGTCAGCAGCTTTGGCGCCGAGCGCATCGATTTCACCGACCCGACGCTGACCGCGGTGGCCGGCACCGCCAACAAGTGCCTGCACGGCGTGCCCGGCATCGCGTTCGTGATCGTACGGGCATCGAGCCTCGCCACGGCCGAAAGCCGCACCTACTATCTGGACCTGGCGCGCCTGGCGCGAGCGCAGCAGCAGCGCAATACGCCGTTCACACCGGCGGTGCAGGCTTGCTACGCCCTGGTGGAAGCGCTGCGCGAATATCACGAGCAGGGCGGCCGCTCGGCGCGCCATCATCGCTACGCGCAACTGGCCGAACAGGTGCGCGCGGGGCTTGCGGTGCTGCGCGTCCAGCCGCTGATCGCACCGGAACATTCCTCGGTAGTGCTGCGCGCGTACCGCTTGCCGGAAAGATTAGGCTATCAACGGCTGCACGATGCACTCAAGCAGGATGGCTTTGTCATCTACGCCGGCCAGGGCAGACTGGCACCGAGCCTGTTCCGAATCTCGACCATGGGAGAGCTGACCACCGCGGACATGGATCGTCTGCTCGCTGGTGTCGGCCGTCTGCTGCAATGAGGCCATCGCGCCGGCGCGCGCATCCGCGGCAGCTAACCGCCGCGCTGTGCGGCGCGGCGGCCCTGGTGACCTGGTCGCTCGCGGCCGGACAGGCCAACACCGCGACCCAGCCGGATGTGCCGGTGGCCCCGGAGGCCGTCAAGCAACTGCCCGCCCCGACACCGCCGCCACCCAAGGTTCCGAGCGGTCTGTGGCGCTGGCTCAACCCCTCGACCGCGCCGTTCATTCCGGTACCCGAGATCGCGGTGGATCCCAACAGCGGCACGACGCTGGGGCTGCTTCCGACCTGGCTGCACACCGACGACAAGCACGAGATCAGTCGCATCATCGCGCCGGACATCCTGCACAATCCGTTCTTCGGCTACGGCGGCCACATGCGCATCTACGAGTACCCGTCAGCCGATCAGCAATGGTCGTTGGTGGTCGGGGCGAAGGAGCGCGTCGAGCGCGAGCTGGATGCCGAGTTTCAGACCGGGCGCCAGCGGCTGCAGCGCTGGTCGATCAACACCAGCCTCGTCTACAACCGCGACGGCAGTCCGCGTTTCTTTGGCATCGGCAACCAATCCCCGGCGATAGCGGAGACCAACTACACGCTGGAGGAGGAGTTGTTGCAGCTACAGGTCGGCTACAACCTCACGCATGCCTGGCAGCTGCAGTACACCGGGCGGCTGATCGAGGCCGACGTGCTGCCCGGAACCCTCAGCGGCATCGCCTCGATCCAACGGCGTTTCGCCACGGTGCTTGGGCTTGGCACCAACAGCGAGCTGCTCAATCGCGTAGCGATCATGTATGACACCCGCGATGATCTGACGGTGCCCAGCCGCGGCATGGCCTGGGTAGTGTACGGCGGCATGGCCGGCCGCCACGCGTACTTCGACAATTCGCTCTACACCGAGGCCGGCATCGACGGGCGCGCATTCTGGCCGCTGTATCCGAATCTGGTCGTGGCCTCGCATATTTCGCTGCGCTACCTGCCGAGCGCGCATCAGGTGCCGTTCTGGGCGCTCAGCACCATTGGCGGAGGCGAAAGCGTGGTCGGCGGGGAGCAGCCGCTGCGCGGTTACGGCGAGGGACGCTATTACGATCGCGACTCGTTCTCCGCGACGGTCGAGCTGCGGCGCCGCGCATTCTCGTTCAATGCCGTGTCGACCTGGGTGGACATCGAGATCGCGCCGTTCGTCGACATCGGTCGCGTGTTTGCGCACGCCGACGTCTCACCGCTGTCACACCTGCACACCGTCGCTGGCGTCGGCTTTCGCGGCATCGCGCGGCCGTTCGTGGTCGGCTACGTTGACATGGGCTATGGCAGCGAGGGTCTGGCGGTGTTCACCGGCATCAACTACCCGTTCTAGCGGGCCCCTGGCCATCAATTGAAAAAGTCTGTCATACAGTGGTAGTGTGATTGTGCAGTCACACCGGCAGTCTCAGCCGTGCCAAGCTTAGGCACGACGCCGGCACATTGGGGAAGCCGTCAAGCGTCCAGAAACCGATGCCAGTTCATGGCAGGCGGCATGCTTTTCCGATAAAGCGTGACGGCGACGGCGCGCATTGGGTTGTTTCAGGGAGCAGAAGCACATGAATACAGCGTTTCGTGTGATGAGCCATCCAGTCGTATTGGCGGTTGCGCTCGGACTGTCAGGGATTGGTGTGGCAGCGTCCGCGGATCAGCAGAACAGCGCCGACACCGCTCAACAGCTGGAAACGGTCGTCGTCACCGGCTCGCTGATCCCGCAGCTGCAGTCGGAGGCGCAGAATTTCACGCCGGTCACCGTCATTACGGCCGAGGACCTGCAACAGCGCGGTTTCTCGACCGTCGCCGACGCCCTGCAGCACGCTTCGTTTTCAACCGGCGCGGTGCAGGGCCCACAGTATTCGGGCGGATTCACCC